>JBIKUM010000330.1:0-3205 GCA_044347585.1 Terrimicrobiaceae bacterium | reverse complement strand
ATTCGGCATCGTGAAAAAAATGCGGCCACGCTGAGGCTTTTTCATTTCAGAGCGTCTGAAACGGAAATGTCACGAATCGTTGATTGTCTGATTGGCCTCTCCGCCCTTTGATTCCTGTCCATGTTCAGATCCATTCTTTTATCCCTGCTCGCCGTTTGTGCGCACGCCTCCGCCAACAATGTCATCTTCATCCACCCCGATGGCGCGGGCGTTGCCAACTGGCAGGCCGCCCGTTTTTATTGGGCTGGACCCGATGCGGAACTCAACTGGGACCGCATCCCCCATATTGCTGTTTACCGAGGCCACATGGCTGATTCACTTTCCGCGACATCGAATGGCGGGGCGACCTCCCATGCTTATGGGATCAAAGTTCCGTCCTCGGCATTCGGCACCGATGGCAAATCGGCATCCCGTCCCACAGCGGCAAACGGCGAGTCCGGTAGTATCATGCATGAGGCCATGCGGCGCGGCGTGCGGACGGGTCTTGTGAACTCCGGCAGCATCATTGAGCCCGGCACGGCCTGCTTTGTCGCCAGCACCGCCAAAAGGGATGACTACGAGCAAATCACAACCCAAGTCGTCGAATCGGGAGCCGATGTCATTCTCAGCGGCGGTGAGGAATGGTTTCTCCCCGCCTCAAAGTCGGGCCGCCATGTGAAAGCGGGCAAGCGCACCGATGGACGCGACCTCATCGAAGAGGCGAAGAAAAATGGTTACACAGTTGTTTTCGATCGCACCGAACTCGCGTCCGTGCCGTCCGGCACCAAGAAACTTCTCGGGATTTTCGCCGAGCAGGATTCGTTCAACGACATGGAGGCCGACAAATTGAAGGCACTCGGGTTGCCGACCTACTCGCCCGATGCGCCTACCCTGCAGGAAATGATATCTGCAGCCCTGCGCCTTCTGGCTCCGGGGCCATTTTTGCTCGTCGTTGAGGAGGAGGGGGCCGACAACTTTGCAAACTTCAACAACGCCCACGGCGTGTTGGATGCTCTGAAACGCGCCGACGATGCCTTCGGAACTGCTCTGGATTTTGTCGAAAAAAATCCTGAAACCCTCTTGATCACAACCGCAGACAGTTCGGCTGGATCGATGGATGTGCTGGGATTTCCTCCGAAGCCCGATTTGATCGCCAAGGCAGCCAGCGGCAAAGACACCAATGGCGCTCCCTATGGACTCGACTCCGAGGGGAAGCCCTTTCTCTCGAAACCCGACCGCGCCGGAGTGGCTCATCCCTTTGTCATCACTTGGGGAACATTGAGCGACGCGTCCGGCGGCATTCTTGTCCGCGCCGCAGGCAAGAAGGCCGAGGAGGTCAAAGGAAGCTTCGACAACACGAAAATCTACAGCCTCATGCGCGAGGTGCTCTTCAAAGACTGAGATCGCGGGCGCCTTTGCACGCCGCCGGTTTTTGAGTCTTTGATAAGTGCCGCCGGTGGGTGTAGGTTTGCGCATGCTTTCGAAAATCCTCCGAACAGCAGCCCTCATCTTGATGGCGATACCATCCCTTGCGCTTGCCGCCGTGGAACGCCTCACGCCGGAGCAAATGCGCGATGCTTCGTTTCTCGATACGGTTTCCATTCCCACGCCCGGGGAGTTTTTTCTCGCCGTTGACAAACAATGCCAACCGAACTGGAGCAAAGTCCTCCGTCCTGTCGTTCCGGCCACCACCTCCGACCGAGAAATCATCGCCTTGCAACTCGGCATCCTCGTCGCTGACGGCTTCATGGCCATCGAGGCCCAGGATGGACAGAGTGTGAAAAACAGCGCGCGCGACATCCTTCTGCTCGCCAAAAAGCTGAATGTGAGCCATCAAATCCTGGCCCGAAGCCAGAGCATCTCCGACTTTGCCGATGCCGGCGACTGGCGGCGCCTGCGCGAGGAATTGGATGCCATGCAAAATGATATTCGACTCTGCCTGCTGGAGCAAAAAGACAACCCCCTCGTCGTGCTGGCCATGGCGGGGTCCTGGGTCCGCCAGTTGGATATGGCCTCGAACCTCCTTGCGGCCGGGGAAAATCCCTCATCCACCGACCTGCTCGCTCAACCCGAAATCGCCGCCCGTATCCTGAGCCGCGTGGAAAACCTTCCCGAAAACTCGAAAAAAACACCCATCATCAGACAGCTCGCCGAGGGCCTCAGGTCAGCGTCCACCCTCATGTCCGCCTCGCCTTCGTTCCTCCCGCCCACGGCTGTTCAGAGCCTCGCTTCCACCATGTCCACGATCGCGGCGGCAGCCACGCAGGCGGATTCCAAAAAATGATGAAGCGGATATTGCCTCTGTTGTTTTTCTTTCTGGCACTGGCCGTCGCCCACGCCCAGCAGGAGGGCGGCGGAGTGGCGAATCCCTCGCCGCTGGACTGGAATTCCCCCGACAAAAGCCCTCGCGGTCTTGCTCTGGAACTCGCAGCGGGAAATGCCGGTGAGGGCTATCAGATTCATGATGGCTTTTGGTCCGGCACGCTATCAAAGGGTGTTCCCATGCTCATCGAGGTGCATCTTTTTGCCGGGAATGACTACCGCTTCTCCTCCGCAAATCTCGATCCCTACTCGCAACTCAAGGTGTCGATTTTCGATGCTTGGGGATACCCTGCGGGGCAGGAATATTCTGGCAACGCCTCGTGCGCCACAGCCGGCATTTCCGTGATCCGCAGCGGCAGCTATTTCATCCGCTTGATCATGACGGAAGGTGACAAAGTCGATACCTGCATGGTATATTCCTACAAATAACCAACCTATGGCCGTCGCATCCACCACCGAGAAACTCAACAGCCCGCAGGTCCGGCAATTCTCCGTTTTTCTACAAAACAAAGTCGGTGCTCTTCGTGAAGTCGTGCGCCTGCTCGATGAGAACAACATCATCGTTCTCGCCCTCAGCATTGCCGAGTCCTACGAGTCGGCAATCAGTCGCATCATCGTGAGCGACCCCGACCGCACCGAGGAGCTTTTCCGCGAGCACAACATTCCGCACAGCTCCTGCGAGCTTATGGTGGTCGAGCTCGCCGACGGTCCCGGCGATCTTTCGAAATTGCTCGCAGCCCTCCTCATGGCGGAAGTGAATGTGCATTTCAGCTACCCTCTTTTGGTCCGCCCCCGTGGGCGTGCCGTTCTCGCCTTGCATGTCGATGACATCGAGTGCGCCACTTCCGTGCTTCTCGGCGAGAGTTTCAAACTTCTCACCCAGGGCGACCTCTCCCGCTGACCA
>JBIKUM010000329.1:0-3211 GCA_044347585.1 Terrimicrobiaceae bacterium | reverse complement strand
CGCCCCGCCCGCCTGGGCCAAAAACGCCGAACCAACACAGCCGTAGCCCGAAAAAAATCGCTCCGCTTGTGTTTATCGGCCTCTCCGGTCGGGAAGAAGGGAAGTCAGGCTAGGCGATGTGCTTCGTTCGCACTTACCTGTGCTTGGGCTCAAATGCCCCATTTCTTGCGACGATTACCACGAAAAGATCATTGATCGAATCCCATCTTCCGATAGTTGTGATTTTTAATGCAAACTGGGAATTGGGAAGGCGGAACTCTCGAGCAACTCTCGCAGCAAATCGAAAGCATGCCCCACCACAACCTGAACGGCCAACAAACCCAACAAGTGAATCCTCGCGCAGTAGCCGGTCTTAGCGTTGCTACAACAACCCCATCTGAATGAAGGTGGCATTCAACCCGTTCGGCAAAAAATAAAGCTATTACCATGAATGATAAACTCGAAAAAACCTTCGCACTCGGAAAAAAACGCTACGTTGTTCGATACGGAGTTCTTGGCTGGGGACTCTCGACTGCGGCACTATTTGCGGTTTGGACGTGCTACTCGAAGGGAAGTGTCCGTCCCTTTGATATAATCCTTCCCTTTATTATTTTCCCGATCGTCGGCATCGCGTGGGGTGCATTGATGTGGTCCTTTCTGAAGAAGAAGCACGATCAGGCTTTAGCTGGCAGAACCAAATGAAAACCACGGAGCCGAACCAGGCGCTGCAGCGAACGATTCTAGCCAAAGCAACACATTGATTATGAATTTGAAACAAGATATGCCGCCTGATGAAATTTCTCCTCTAAAAACCCTCGCGGACTCCTACGATGTTGTCGTAGCTGGCGGCGGAATCGGCGGGTGTGGCGCTGCCATTCACGCTGCGCGGATGGGGGCCTCCGTGCTCATGATCGAAGAAACGGACTGGATCGGAGGCCAAACTACGGCAGCCGGGGTCACTTCGCAGGATTGTGCCACGCCCCTCCCCCTGCATTCGGGCCTCTATGCCGAGTTTATTCGCCGAACCAACGATCACTATGAGCGTCTTGGAGTTTCGCCGAGAACGGCATATTTCGGACGCTGGCCGGCGTTCGAGCCGCGCATCGGGATGGCCATCCTCCGCGAGCTCATCGAGGAAGCAAATGTCCACGGCAGGCTCGATGTCTTCACCGGCGGAACCATTGCCAGCGTCCTCAAGGAGGGAAACACGATCACGGGAGTCACCCTGCGTGCGAGCAATCTCGAGACGATCATCGCCTGTCGGGTGTTGATCGACGCCACGGAATGGGGCGATGTCATTCCGTTGACCGGAGCCCGCTACCGGGTGGGAAATTGCCTGAGCGGGCAGATTGACAAGAACCGCGAGCTCCAGTGCCTGAACTGGACGGCCGTCATCCGCAAATATCCGTCGGAAGTCCCGGCCCGGCTTCTCATGAATGTCCCACCTCCGGGTTTCCGGGAAACCGACCATGCGTTTCGCGGAGACGATGCGGTGCAGCTCCCTCCTTACCTCGCGAGCAACGACCCGTGGAAATTCGGCACATTCATAGCCTACCGGGCCATGCCTGACTCTACGAATCCCAGGAAGGATCCGCCGGAAGCATTCGTTGCGGCTGATCCTCGGGATCCTGACACATGGCGGGAACGATTCGCCATGCATCCGGTGACGCGGACTCACATGAACCGTGGCCATGCGGAGGCGGTGCATGTTGGGGATGTTGAGGATCCGGCCTCCCGGTCACGCATGCTTAGAAATGCACAGCTCAAGACCCTGCGGTTGCTTTACTTCGTGCAGCAGGTGCTTGGTAAGACGGATTGGAGCGTGGCAGACGATGAGGGCTACGACACGCCACGTCGCCGGGCCGAAGTGGACTCGTGGATTGCCGACGATCCCGAAATCGCTCCTTTCCAAGAGATTCTCTACCATTTCCCTCCGCAACCCTATGTCCGCGAGGGCAGGCGAATCATCGGCTTGCACACGCTGACCGCAAAGGAAATCGAGCGTCGGCCGGGGGCTCCCGTGCGCTTCGAGGATGTCGTTGTCATCGGCGATTACATGGTGGATCTGCACCAGCGGGTGACTCCTTCGGTTCTTGAAGCGGACCTGGATTCGCAAAACGATGTCCCTGCACATAATGGCGATCGAGGCTATGGTCCCTTCGCCATACCTTTCCGTTGTCTCATTCCCGAGCAGGTGGATGGCCTGCTGGCGGCGGAAAAGAACATCTCGCAGTCCCGCCTGGCCAACGGAGCGACCCGTCTCCAACCCTCCGCCATGCTCACTGGGCAGGCAGCCGGTGCCATCGCCGCCCTGTGTATCCGCTACGGCGTGCCACCACGCATTCTTGCGCCGGTGCTTGTGCAGTGGGAGCTGCTTTCCTCGGGTTGCCCCCTCTGCATCGTCCCGCTGCGGGATCTGGCGACTGATAGTCCAGAGTGGAAATCCGCTCAGCTTGCCGCAGCGTGCGGTTTTATGGAACTGGACAACGGCTGGTTTCACCCCTGTGCTCATCTCGACAATGCCGCCCTGCGTCAGATCGCCGAGAGGCTTTCGGTAGCACCTCCTGAAAGCGGCGTCGCGATCACTCGCAAGTCTCTGGCGACCGTTCTGGGTCTGGCGGCAAAGCATTCACGGGTCACCTTGGACTATCGTTTGACTGATGGCTTCGGTGACGAGCCCGTCACCCGTTCGGAGACCGCTCAAGTTCTCGCCGACCTCTTAGTTGCACGCGGGCTCGCGCTCGTGACTGGAGAAGAGCAAGTCATCCGTTGGAACGAGCCGCGCCCGGTCACTCCCCCCCTTTGTTCACAAGATTTGAGCATTGCACTGCTCCCTCCCAGCGAGCGTTGGTGGATGGAATCTCACAGCGACTTCCGCCACTGGTTCGATCTTTAACAAAGGAGCTGAAAACAATGCCCACCGCGCGGCAGCGCGATTCGTAGCTTGGGAGGGTTCATCGTCCTCGCATGACCCATTCTTCAGCCGCAAAGCGGCGTCCTCGTAAACCCTGGGATCGCCAGGCCCTTGGCGTCTCAAATTTCAGGCACAAGGCGGGGTTCCTGCCTGATACAATGGCGGCATTGCCGCGCAAATGGGTCAGCGGCGGCGCGCCGACCCTAACTTGAATCAACGAGCGCGCTGCCGCGCAGAGCTTAAAGCTCCACAGCGAAGGATTCGAGGTCGGCGCTTGTAATCGCGGCCCTGAGAAGGTGCGTGAGTTTTTTGGCGTCG
>JBIKUM010000589.1:0-3212 GCA_044347585.1 Terrimicrobiaceae bacterium | reverse complement strand
GATTTTGGCCGGGTCGAAGGTACGGTCGGGCACTGCCTGCTGCTGGTGCCGGCGCTCGAGGAAGTCGCAGCGCGCGGCCTCGGTCTGGTTGAGGCAGTCAAGAAATTCGGCGGTTTTGAGGCGCTCGTAGAATTTCCCGAACTGGCCGGCTTTCATACGGTCGCAGGTGAGGCGCAGCTCCTCGATGGTGGTGGTGGGGTTGTTGCTGAGTATGGCGTCCGCCGTGAAGAGGACCTCCTCCGGGGTGGTCAGCGTTTTTTTCGCGTCGATGAAGCGGACCGTGTCGGTGATGAGTCGCACGACGGCCATGCGGGTCTCCTCGGGCTGGTAGCGCACGGCGGTCTGGAGCGACGTGCCGGCGGTGAAGCTCTGCTCATGGCTGACCTTATAGATTCCCGGTGCGGATGAAGTTTGCAAACTGCTCAGCGTCTTGGTCCGTAGTTCTTGCGCTCGGCGCTGGAGCGCCTGCTCCTGACTTGATAGGGTAGAGACCTTTCCATCCATGGGTGATGGACTGGCGGATGATGGCGCGGGCTCGTTCTGGGTCATTGTTCGAGATTTTTGCGAGTTCGTTGACGGCGAGCTGCTCGGAGTGCTCGCTCTTGTACTTGAAGCGGTGCTCATCGGACTTGTACTGGGTCCATGTTTGCCAGACCTCATGGAATTGAGGCCACGGCATCACCACCTGCTCCTTCTTTTTCTTAGATTCTTTTTTCTTTTTTAGTTCCTCTTTTATGATAGTGGGCCTTTTTGACCTGTCTGCCGGCTCATTTTGCACCGGCTGCCGGTTCATTTTGACCTGTCTGCCGGGCCATTTTGACCTGTCTGCTGGGTCATTTTGACCCGGCTGCTGGGTCATATTTGGCCAGAGCGACGGGTCGCTGACGCGAAGCTCGCGTCGGCGTCCGTCGAAGGGCTCGCGCTGGATGTGCCCCATCTGCTCCAGCGTGTTGATGGCCCTTTTGACCGTGCTGGGGCTGATGTTCATCTCCTGCGCGATGGTTTCGTTGGATTTGTAGAAGCTGCCGCCGTTGTGGCAGTAGTTGCCTATCTCTGCACAGATGATTTTCTCCGTAGGGGTGAGGCGGCTGTCTCCCCAGACCTGCGGAGGCAGCCAGACGCCTCGCTCCTGTTTCATGCTCCGAGCAGTTCCGCCTCTTGCTTGTATACGGCCTCCACCATCTCCAGCTCGTTCCCCGGTCCTGCGATTTCGCGGACGTACTTGAGAGCGTTGCGCGGGTTTTGGTGGACCCAGTCGTGGACCGTGCTGTTTGCGAGGTTGAGCTTTCGGGCGAGGGCTGCCATGCCGCCGTGGCGGATGATGATGTAGGCGTGGAGTGGAGTTTTCATGTTTGGTCGTTTTGGCCAGAGGCGCCGCCCCTGAGGTTCAGGGGGGCGCTTGTCTGGCGGGTTTTACTTCTTGATTTTGCGGGCCATAAATTTCCACGGGTTGAAGTACGTCGTTCCGCTTTCCATGTGGCTGCACCGGGTGGCCTCCCAGAGTCCGTCGTAGCTTCTGAAAATGACGTACCAGTTGTCGATGACGGCGTGCGCTTCGGTGGCGCGCGTTGCGCCTTGGCAGATGTAGCCGCCGATGTAGCTGATGCTGCTCGATGCGTACTGAATCGTGAACTTTTCAGCTACGGCCTGAATTTCTGCGGTGGTGTAGGTGCTCATGTTTTCCCTTTGTTTGATGTCTCAAATATAGGGCGTTTTCCCTTTCAAAACAAGCGAAAACAAACTTTTTTTACCATGGCTCGGGCTCTTTGGCTGGCGCCGGCGCCGTATATGTCGCGCTTTCCAGTTCCCCGTTTTTAATGGACTGGACGACCGCGTCGCGCAGTTTGAGCATGCTGAGGGCCGCCGCGTGCATAGCTGCGGGTGGTATTCCTTCCGGAGCGTTTTGCGCGAGCAGGACGGCCATATGGACCGCCCAGCTGGCCTCTATCTGCGCCGTGCGGTCGGCGCCGTTTTGGCCAGAGCGCGCGCCTGACTGCATGAAGTTCTGGTTGGGTTGCGGGCCGTTGGGCTGCGGTTTGTCCAGCGACCAGTGGCATCCGTACTTATTCACGGTCTCCTTTTTGATGAGCACGACGTCGCCTGCCTTCCACCGGTCCGGCGTTTTGGCGGTGACTGTTCCGTGCTGGGTGTCGTCGAGGGTGATTTCGACCTCGTAGTTGGTGGCGCCGTCGCGGCCCGTCCATTCGCGGGCCCCGTGGACCGCTGTGATGGTTTTGGTTTGCATGTGGTTTTATTTTGCCCAGTGTGGGATTTCGAGGGTGGTGACCGTGTTGGTGTACGTTGCCGGGTTTCCGTCCCATTCCTGCCAGCGTCGGATGAGCTGGTGGAGGTGGTGGGTGGCCTTGGTCCTGCTGGCTTCGCTCTGCTTGAAGACCTGCGTGTTGTATGGCGGCGACGTTTCGACGGCGATGAAGTAGAAGGGTATCTCTGGCTTCTCTGCGAGGATGGCGTAGGCGGCGGCTTGCTCGTGGTACATGAGGTTGAAGGCCTGCCGGCTGAACGCCTCCGCGCTGGCGTCGGTGCAGGTTTTGATGTCTGCGATGAAGTCGTTGCAGCGCATGTCGAGGATGCCTTTGTAGGGCGTGCCCAGAATTTGGCCGATGATTTCCTCCTCGAAGGTCGTGCAGGCGTTGATGAGGTCGTGGCTGATGGGGTCTGCGAATACGGCGGCCGTGACTGCTGCGAGCGTTTCGCCCTGTTCGCGGGTGAGGACCGTGCGCTCGCCGGCGCTCGCCGTGAACGCCTCCCATTCCGCCTTCCCCTCTTTGGTGCGTCGGTCGACCTGTGGAGCTACGACGTAGCGCTCCTTGAGTTTGTCGGGTTCGAGGATGGCGCAGTGGACGGCGCTGCCGAGTTGCATGGCCGGCGTCGGCTCGATGGTCTGCGCGTAGTATGCGAGGCAGTGGTTGGGGCTCTTACTGAACGCCTTGAGCGCGCTGGTGCTTAGGTATGCTCTTTTCATTGGTTTTGGGTTTTTGGCCGGTGATTTTGTGCTGTGCGAGGTGTTCGATGGCGCCGCTGAGGTCGCGGTGGTAGCTGGTGTCTGAGTAGATGGTTGAGCGGCTGCGGATGGTCAGTACCAGTTTTTCCCGTCGCCACTTGCCGGGCTTGACGACGAGGATGGTGCAGATGTGCTCTTCCGTGGTGAGGTTTGCCGTGGTGACCCCGTTAGGTAGGGCCTCCCAGTCCCA
>JBIKUM010000587.1:0-3215 GCA_044347585.1 Terrimicrobiaceae bacterium | reverse complement strand
ATCTTGAGTATCAGTCGCTCGACGATTTAGATCGGCATGTGATTGATGCCGATGTCTACCTGATCACCAAGTGCTACGACGCGCGGGCGTTGGCGCTGGCTTGGCAGTTGCACGCTGCAGGCAAACTCGTTGGAGCTGATCTCTTCGACGACTACTTCAGCCAGGAGGGCGACAGCCGATTGATACGCCTGCGCAGTTGGCTCCGTAACCTCGTGCGCTGCTGCTCCTTTCTGACCTGTTCAACCGAACGCATGAGACAGGTGGCGACCAGCTACGCGCCTCATTTACCCGTACATTTGATGAGCGATCCTGGCAAAGGTATCGACCGAGAGGTAGTTACCGCGGCTATGTGCGCTAAAGGCGAGCGCTACCGCGCAACCCGGCGTCTCGACCTGTTGTGGTTCGGTGTGGGTGATAACCCGAATTTTTCGGTCGGACTCGAAGATCTGCACGGTTTTCGCTCTGTGCTGGAGCGCATGGTGGACGGCTCGCGCCGGGTGCACTTGCACGTACTTACCAACCGACGGGCGATGACAGCCGAGAGTTTGGCGCGGCTAGGCGACATTGCCTTGCCGGTGACGCTGGAGGAATGGAGTGAGGCGCGGGAGGAGGAACTGCTCCTAAATGCACATGTGGCGTTCCTGCCAGTGAACATGCAGCATTTCAGTCGTGCTAAGTCGCTAAATCGCGCGATAACTGCACTCACTGCCGGATGTCAGGTGCTGTCGGCGGGCTTTCCCCTCTATCAGGGCCTCCATGAATTCGTCTATCGTGACGCTGGGCGTCTTTTGGCCGACCTTGACGCAGCTAACGAGAAACTGCGTCCGCAGACGCTCAATCGTCTGCTGCAGGTGCTGAGTGTCATCGCCGACATCGAGACCGAGGCTGGCGGCTTTCTGCGGTTTCTGGAAGGTCTTGTCGCGCCGTTCATGGTGGCTAATCGCAGCACTGCGATCATAGCCATTGTTCATGGCTGGGAAACAGCAGACTTTGTACACAAATTTGCCCACCGGCGCGGACTGCTATCGGTATCAAGCCCCTTCACCCGCCAAAATCTAAACTTCGATTTCCGGTTTGCCTTGGTGCCGGAGAAAGACACATTGGAGCTTTTGGTAAGTCGCAAGCGGCGTAACTTGCTCGGACCACAGTTCCGAAAACGGCTAGTTCCGTATGGACGCATCCTAACCACTGACTATGAAAAGTTTTCCTTGCCGGAAAGTAGCGATGTCCTACGTTCGATGCGAGCATTGGTGACGGGCACGCCGCCGCAGAGTCTGCTGGCGTGCTATTTGCGAGTAATGGACTTGTGTCTGCTCGAGCTGAAACGTCTGTGTCCGGACATCCGATGTGTGGTGTCGGAGCATTCCCGTGAGCTGCCTCTTCTCAGTGAGCAGCTGTTTCTCCCGACCGGAAGCGCGGCGTGAGCAAACGACGTGTGTACTTCGTCATCAACCTGCTGCAGGACGTCAATATTCTGCGGCCACTCATTCACCTCGCTGTTCACGAACGTGGGCTTGATTGCCAAATACTTGTCACCGAGTTCTTTCTAAAACGCGACATCACTAATGTGTGGCGGAGCGAAGTTCAGGCTCTGGAGGTCACCACCGGGAATCCGGTCCAGACGTTCAGTGATGCAGCCGGTGGTCTCACGCTGCTATCGGGTGGCAGCGGCCTCGTGATCGCCGGCAGCGAATCAAGCCTCGGTGCGCATAGGCCCGTCAATGATCTTTTCCGCGCCTTGCCAGCGAAATTTTTGTCCGTCACCCTCCAGCACGGCTTCGAATGCGTGGGTTTCAAGCAGAGCCGCGATCAAAATCTCGCCCATGGCGACAAAGTACTGTTTAATGCACAGGTGTTGTGCGGCTGGGCTCCGGTGGAGCATCTCGAGAGCTTGGTCCGCTCGCAACGCCACAAGCTCGTGGTGACTGGGCCCAGCTTCCTGTTGCAGCCTGCCAGCCCGAACCCGATAGTGTTACCGCAGGGGTTAGGGTTAGTTTGCGAAAACGCACACTCGCCGCGCTTTCATGCGGGCGGCGATTTTAAGGTTGGGTTCTTTGAAGCGTTCGAGAGTTTCTGCGCGGCCCTTGCGGCGCGCGGCGACCAAGTGGCCCTGCGTCCTCACCCCGGCGGCCAGTACACCATCAAGCAAAACCTCGTCATTCCGCCAAACGTTCGGTTGGTGAACCAGCCCATTTATCAGTTGGACTTACGCAAGTTTGCTTGGGCTATTTCGCCGCCTTCTTCCGTCCTAATCGACCTGATCGTAGCCGGAGTTCCCGTTGCGGTTTGGCACGACAAAGATCAGGTAATGGACGTCGGTAACTACGAAGGATTGCCCAGGGTCTCCGGAACAGACGATTGGCTGGCCTTCATCGAACAGGTGGCTGTTGCCCGCATTAACATACTGGCCAACCAGCGGCGCTTCCTCCGGAAGCATGGTCTTGAGTTGGACAGAGCCCGCGTGAAAAGCGCGTTTACTGCCGTGCTGTCGTTGGTGGATGACATCGATGGGACTCGGGAACCAACTGCTGCTTCTGTGCGCCGGGAACGGCTACTCTTCATCGTGCCTGACTTAATTCCCACGTTTCAGTTGAGCTTCGTGAAGCCGCTTGATGCCATGTTATCGCGGGGCGACGCTGCTATGGAGGTGATATCCGAGATACACCTCAACGCCATGTTTGGCGGTTACAAGCCTGCTGCCAAAGATCCTAAGGCGCTGGCCTGGCTGAAGGCGCGCATCGATGCGTTTGATCCAACCGTGGCTATCTTCTGTCGCTATGCCGGCTCGTGGGCGGTACCCATGGCAGCGCATTTAAAATCGCGCGGCACGCCCACGATCTACCACATCGATGACGATCTTCTGAACATTCCACGGATCGTTGACGAAAGGAAATGGCAGTTCCACAACCGCAAGGAACGGCTGGCTGCCGTGCGCGGCTTGCTGCACGAAGTGAATCTTGTGTATTGCTCCACCCGCCGTTTGATGGAGCGCATGCGTAGCTACGGATTCCGTACGCCCATGGTTGCCGGCGACATCTACTGCGCTTCGATGCCTATTGCGGAGCCGGTGCGCACTCCGGTACGCAAAGTGGGCTTCATGGGCATAGGCCACGAGGCTGACCTGCGCGCCATAGTGCCGGCTCTGAAGCGCTATCTTGCGCGCTACTGCCACGTCGAGCTCGAGCTTTTCGGCACGGTACCGGTCCCCGCTGAAT
>JBIKUM010000586.1:0-3224 GCA_044347585.1 Terrimicrobiaceae bacterium | reverse complement strand
CGTTGAAGAGCAAATGCGGAGGGCTCAATCAGGGTGATTCGGCTAACACAATGACCCTTTCCAATGCCCCTCAGATGATCTAGTAGATTGACCGAACCCATTGCCTGACCGCATCCCCAGTCAACGATTTCAAATGGATCGTCAAACATATTGCTGGGAATGTTCTTAAATGCATCAAGTAATTTTGCTTGGTGCATTTGACCGTAGCTGAACAAATACTGACATAGTTGTTCATGCGTGTTAAGCAGGCTCACCCCCCTTTGTAAATGGACGTAGAGGGATTGCCGCTTATCTCGGTCAAGCGCTGTCAACTCGTTCACAGCAATGCTGCGAATAAGTTCGAACTTGGGCGATGAAAGCACCCGAACTGCAGCTTGGTACTTATCCAATGATTGTCCGGAATGTTAAGTTGATCCGAGGGGAGAGGATTTTTTTTGTCTTGGGGACTTGGTGTTTCCAGTGGTGTTGAAGCGCTCCCATCATAATCAACAAACTGCCATGTCCCAAGGCAATCGAAATACGCTCGTTTGTTGAATTGTGCTTGAGTTGAAAAACACGCTCGGCACCAAAATTCACAGAGGCAATGATTGGGTTTGTGCCCAATTCCTTTTCCGCATCAGTATGCCAAGAAATTGAATCGTTGCCATCTCGGTACAAATTGAGGAGAACACTGTTAAAGGTGCTTGATGTGAGCGGTTCAATGCGGGATTTAATCTCCCTTAACTCATCAGTCCACGGATTTGGCTGCAACGTAATTCCAGAAAATGAATACGGTTTGTCTTGATCGCCGTACCATGCAGTGAGCCGTGGGAACTTCAATTCCCTGCCATACATGTTCATACTCTCTTGTTTCCACTCAATACCAGTGTGCAGTGATTGGAACAAAGAATCGGCTTCAGCTCTACCGAAAAAATGAGGGACGTAAAAATAACTCCCATCCTGGATTTGGATTGGAATGTTTCGGTCCTCTATCGAATTGAATAAATCAAGTTGGTCGTGCATGCGATACTTCTTGGGTGATTGAATGATATTGCTTAACCGTTTGTTTGTAGGGCGTAAATGGGTTACGATTGTGAGGGGTGCGATTCGGTCTCAAATAGGAACCCATGACGCCTCAAGGATTTTTCAAACGCTTCCCGATGGGGACAGCTGCACCCACCACATGAGGACCTGTCGCGAATAAAATGGCCTGACTCGCCTGGGTTTGACTCGAAGTACATGGGCTGGCTTTCGACGTGTAACCGCTGGGAATGCATGGATTGCAGAGCGAGGACGACCATCCGGAGCGAAACGATCATAATGTAATCAATGCATAGTAAGTGGCCCATTCACACGTGGTACACCTGCATGTTCTTGATTGCGAGTATGCCGAAATGTTTTCCGCGAAGGATATGCAGCAGCGGTTGGGATTGAAGCGTAAAGAGCCGGTTAGGTACATGATGCAGAAAATCTGCCAAGCGATAGGCAAGGTGTCGGTAGTGCTTTCCGCGGAAATCGAATCTGATAACGGGGATTTCACTGCGCACAAGGACTCGGAAGACGTTTATGAGCTGTTCAACAGCGGTCGCGGGAACGTTCCAATGCAGTCGGTGCTCGTTATGGTAGAATCTAGGGAGAGGGTGAAACGAAAGTCTGCCGATAGCTTGCGGATGATTCACCTGCCTAGTCAAGCGGGCGTAACCTACTCCAAACTGGCGAAGCGGATGCTGGATCCCAAAGCCAACGTGCGTTCCGATGCGAATATTGCTTAAAAGAGCATCGAACCACACGCTCAGGCTCACATTACCAAAAAATCCGCGCTCCACAACGCTAGCCAAGCACTCCCATAGGCGCAAATCGCGATCAGCAATGCAAAGTGGCTGTTCCTGGGGATTTACCATCATTTGGCTGCAGTTAGGTTGCAATCGTATTTGGATGAATTCTGTTTCAAGTTCAATGGCCGGAGGCGTCGTGAAAAATCAAAGTTTCAGATTGTTTAGGGCTGCAGCGACAAGTCGTTTGTACGCATGCCAAAAAGCAATAAGTAATACGAATGCTATGCCTGGCTATTCGTACTTGAATTGTTTTGCTGCACTTTCGTTTGTTCAATCCACAATAAGAATTTGATTATGTTCGTTAAACTAAAATAGTTTTTGGCGAATACAACTTCCCCAAAGCCTTTGTTATTTTGTGTAGAGTTGACACGCTCTTCATAAATTGCATAAAAAAAGGATTGCGACCGATTCGTTGTGCGATTGAGGTATTGATGGCATTACTTGATTTGCATATTATGTTGTCAAGGTCCTGAGTTATCTGCACAAGAGCTCTCGACAACAGTTGGCATAATGGATCAGAAATTGGTAATTGCTCGAGCCTCTCGTTCAAGTAATAGTGATTTTCATTCCAAATGGTGACTTCAAAATTGTCATTGTTTTTGATTGTCTGAATGTGAATTTGTTTTGGGCGTTCCCCACAGTATATGGCCCATATCGCATACTCTCCCTTTATTCCGCAATTAGAACACGGTCTCTTTCTTAGTATGCCGTGGCACTCAGAAATTAGTGCTTGCCTGGAGTAGTTCACAAAGCTTTGAGAGCTTCGTACCACAATGAAGGAGTCAGGCTCTCTACCATTACAATTTTCGCACAATAGTGAGTATGTAATATCGTTTACATGCATGAGATGCTCTTGAATTTAAATTCTTTATTGAATCTAGTTTTTGTGTGAGATCAGTATTCTTTTAAATTACCGCTAATGGCTTTCATATCCTTTTCTTCAGACAATTTAAAGGAAATGCTGTCTTTACCCAACAACTTCTCTTACCGTTTAACGATTTAGAGGGCAACAAGTTGTGAATGCAGGCTTTTCGGCAAAATCGCCAATATGGAAAGGAAGTGTGAAGGGCATTGGGTGCAGTAGTTGCGCCAGTTGAAACGGTAGTTGAACTCGTCGACGTTAGTTGGGAGGTGAGCTCTTGAGATTTTGTGGTGAATGACTCGCATCTAATTCACTATTGTGAATATGTGCCATTGGAGCTCACAGATATTGCCCCTATCCACGCTGCATTAGATGGTGTGTCATTTGCTGTGAGTTGCATATTTGTTGCCGAACCAGCAATTGGTTGTGTTAATAGCTTTTTTATGGGCCATGTGATTGAAAGCTTCCTTGATAGAGTTCTATGAAGCGTGTTTCAAGACCCGGGCGTTTTCGTCATATAGAACGTCCTTTAGAAGGTCGAATTTGTG
>JBIKUM010000044.1:0-12338 GCA_044347585.1 Terrimicrobiaceae bacterium | reverse complement strand
CACAACACCGCCGGTCACGAAAATATACTTCATGGGCAGGCAGCTTATCCGCTCCGAGTGGAAAATCCAGCCTCCCGATTGATAGGCGTTATTTGGATTTGACTTCGAGAAACCCAGAGCGCTGGCGGCTTGTCAAATCGACTGCAATCTTGGAGTAAAGTGTCCCTATGAATCCGAGACCCATCCTCGAACCGCCAGGCGGAGAAAAGAAAGTCCTGCTGCACTCGTGCTGCGCGCCTTGTTCTGGAGAGGTGATGGAAGCGATGGCCGCCTCGGGGATTGATTACACCATTTATTTTTACAATCCGAATATCCATCCGAAGGAAGAATACGAACTGCGCAAATCGGAAAACATTCGCTTTGCGGAAAAGGAGGGCATTCCCTTCATCGACGCGGACTATGACACGGACAACTGGTTCGCTCGCGCGAAGGGGTTGGAGTGGGAGCCTGAGAAAGGCGCCCGCTGCACGATGTGCTTCGACATGCGTTTTGAAAGAACAGCTCTCTACGCGCATGAGAATGGTTTCCCTGTGATCACAAGTTGTCTGGGCATTTCCCGTTGGAAGGACATGGACCAGATCAACGGATGCGGAGAGCGCGCCGCTGCAAAATATCCCGGCATCAGCTACTGGACATTCAACTGGCGCAAAGGCGGTGGAGCCCAGCGCATGCTGGAAATCTCAAAGCGCGAGAATTTTTATCAGCAGGAATACTGTGGATGCATTTACTCCCTTCGCGACACGAACAAGTGGCGCCTGGCCAACGGGCGCGAAAAAATCGAGATGGGCGTGAAGTTTTACGGTCAAGCGGAAGCCTGACGCGCTCAGGCGTTGGCGCGCAGACCGTAAAACTCGTAGCTATCCACCAGCGCAAGCCAACTGGCTTCGATGATATTGTCCGAGACTCCCACCGTGCCCCAGGTCGTGTGGCCATCAGTTGAAACAATGAGGACGCGTGTCTTGGCGGCTGTGCCGCGTGTGCCGTCGATGATGCGAACCTTGTAGTCTGTAAGGCGGACTTGATCGATCCAGCTGTAAAAAGGCCGCAAAGACTTGCGCAGGGCGGCGTCGAGGGCATTCACGGGACCATCCCCCTCCTCCACCATATATTCGGGGCGACCGGAGGCGTGGAGTTTGACCGTGGCTTCACAGGTTGTGAACTCATGCTGGGTCGATTGGCGGAACGAGCAGTGATATTCTTTGAGATCGAAGAGAGGGGTGTGGCGACCAAGTGTGCGGCGGATGAGGAGTGCGAAGGAAGCGTCTGCCGCCTCGAACTCGTAGCCCTGCGCTTCAATCTCCTTCACTTTTTTCAAGATGGTCGAGACTTCGGGAGCGCCTTTTTGGAATTCGAATCCGAGCTCCGCAGCTTTTGCGAGGATGTTGCTCTGGCCTGACATGTCGGAGACAAGGATCGTCTGGGAGTTGCCAACAATCGTCGGATCCATATGCTCGTAGGTGCGGGAAATTTTCTGAACCGCATGAACATGGAGGCCGCCTTTGTGCGTGAAGGCTGCCGTGCCAACATACGGGGCTCGAATGTCCTGCGGCACATTCGCCAACTCATCGACGAAGCGGGAAACTTCACGCAGTGCGGTGAGATCGGGCACACAGGGGATCCCCATTTTTACCTGCAGCGTTGGAACGATCGTCGTGAGGTTGCAATTTCCCACGCGTTCGCCGTAGCCGTTGATGGTTCCTTGAACCTGACAAGCGCCGGCTTCGACGGCGGCGAGAGCGTTTGCGACGCCAAGTCCGCAGTCATTGTGGGTATGGATACCAACCGGACATTTGAGATCGGCGATCACGGCAGAGGTGATGCGGTGAATTTCGCCGGGAAGAGTTCCGCCGTTTGTGTCGCAGAGAACGAGCAGGTCGGCTCCGGCATCCCTCGCGGCACGGAGTGTTTTCAGGGAATACTCGGGGTTGTCCTTGTAGCTGTCGAAAAAATGTTCGGCGTCGTAGAAGACTTCGCGGCCGTGTTTTTTAAGATGGGCCACCGTGTCGGCGATCATGGAGAGGTTCTCCTCGGCAGTGACATTGAGAACCTCTGTGACATGCAGAAGCCATGTCTTGCCGACGATTGTGACGACCGGCGTTTGCGCCTCCAAAAGCACGCGCACCTGGGCATCCGCCTCAACAGCAATGCTGCCACGGCGGGTGCTGCCGAACGCCGCAATGCGGGCATTTTTCCAAGTGAGCTTGGCCGCCTCGGCAAAAAAGGCCGCATCACGAGGGTTCGAGCCAGGCCAACCGCCTTCGATGAAATCGACCCCAAACGAATCCAGTTTCTGGGCGACACGAATCTTGTCGAGGATGGAAAAAGAAATCCCCGTGCCTTGGGTGCCGTCGCGCAGCGTGGTGTCGTAAATGGTGACCGGTTTCATAAAAGGCTGATTAAACTACCTGCACGGCCTGCGGGGATCAAGAACGCGCAAACGCTCCGCTTGACCCCGCTGCGGAGGCAACCCATCATTCGCCTGCCTTGAATATGTATTCCTCGTCCCAATGGGACATCCAATTTCTCGCCGAAAATCAGGTCGTTCGTTCGAAAGATTTCGGCATGACCAAGGAAGCAAAGAGCGTGAAGTATCCGATCCGCCTGCTTCGTTACTGGTTCGGATACCAACTCCTCCGCGAGGAATCGTTGCGAGCCAAGCGCCCGCTGGATGTTGCCGAGATCGGCGTTCATGTCGGCCAGATGCTGGAATTTGTGAACTCTGCGCCAAGTAGAGTGAAATATGAACGCTGGACGGCGGTTGATGCCGTCATGCTGCGCGAGCGGCTGCTCAAAGCCGGCTACACAGATTTTTTTGAAGCGAATCTTGAAGATGCGAAATTTGCTCTCCCCCACCAATACGACACGGCGATCCTGCTTCATGTCTTGGAGCACCTGTTCGAACCAGAGGATGTTTTAAAAAAAATCGCCTCTGCTATTCGGCCAGGCGGGTCGCTAATTGGAGGCTTCCCCGTGGTGCCGGGTCCATTTGCCGCCATCCGCCAGAGCCAAGTTCGTCGCACGGCAAAACCCATGGGCCATGTAAGCGTGTTTTCACCCGCCCGAGTCCGTCGCATGGCCGAACAAGCCGGGCTGAAAGTGGAGTTCATGAGCGGGGCATTTCTAATGCGGAGCAAGGGAAGCTCCCTCGAAAACTCTGCCGCCTGGATGCGCTTCAACATTCTTTGGGGGCGACTCTTCCCAGGCTGGCCAGGTGAGATTTACTGGCTCATGCGCAAACCGGCATGACATTGCCGGAAGCCACAATCACGATCGAACGCGTCGCCTACGGCGGCGCGGGAATCGGCCGCCTGCCCGATGGGAGGGTTTGCTTTGTGCATGGAACGATGCCGGGAGAGCGAGTGCTCGTGCAGATGACGAAGTCCAAAAAAAACCTCGTCGAAGCTGATCTGGTGAAGCTTTTGGAGGCCTCTCCCCGCCGTGTGCCGCCAAAATGCCAAGTCTTTGGAGAATGCGGGGGCTGCGCTTATCAGCATGCCGACTACGAACTCCAACTGGAGATCAAAACTTCCCAGGTTGCAGAGTTGCTGCGCCGCATTGGCGGAATCAGCGATGTTGAGGTGCGCCCCATGCTTCCCTCACCTGAGCAGTGGAGTTACCGCAACCGCCTTTCCGTTCATACAGACAGTGGCGATGTGGGGTTTTACCATCGCAAGTCGCATCACCTCGTCGATGTTGCCGCATGCCCAATCGCCAGCGAGGAAGTGAACCAACTTTTGACCGAACTTCGGAAAAAACCGCCACGCCATTCCGGTCGCCTGACTCTTCGCGAGGGAGGAGCGGCACGGGGATTCTCACAGGTGAACAGCGGCGCGGCCGAATTGCTGGCGAACACAGTTTCCGAACTGGCCGGCAGCTCGGAGTATTTGATCGACGCGTATTGCGGATCGGGATTTTTTTCCAAGCGCCTCCTGCCACATTTCAACCGTATTCTCGGCATCGAGTGGAGCGATGGCGCCGTTCGAAGCGCCATGGAGGGAGCCTCAGCCAAAGAAGCCTACATCGCGGGTTCGGTGGAGGCCCACCTCTCACAGGCCCTACTCGGCGGCACTTCAACGGACACCACTCTCCTTCTAGATCCCCCGGCCGAGGGCCTCTCGCCAGATGCCATGCGCGCCGTTCTGGAAAATCCACCGCACCGCATTGTCTATGTCTCTTGCGATCCGGCCACCTTTTCACGGGATGCAAAAAAACTCTCAGGGGAATATCGGATTCAGTGCATCCAACCGGTGGATATGTTTCCGCAGACAGCCGAGATCGAGTTGGCAGGATTGTTCGAGCGCATTCCGCCTGCGTAGAACACAACCGGCGGATTCCCGCTTTTTGCAGGAACTGTTCCGCTTTTGATGTTGCACCCGACTGCAATGCCATTGAACCTTTGCGCCACATGTCATTGAGTTTCATTAGGTCTTTTTTACGCAATCCCTCAACGCTCGGTGCGATCTGGCCATCGTCACCATTTTTAGCCAAAGAGATGGTCCTTGCATCAGATTTGCACATGGCATCGAGCGTCATCGAGCTTGGGCCCGGCAGCGGAGCGTTCACAGGACACATTCTCGCGAGTTTGCCAAGTGGCGCACATTTTGCGGCCATCGAAAAATGCCCCATTCTGGCAAAGGAAGTCTCGGGCAAATTTCCAGATGCCCGGATCATCGAAGGCTGTGCAACGCGCTTGAGCGATCATTTGAATTCGGAAAAGATTCCCCGACCGAATGCCATCCTCTCTGGACTACCCTGGGCCATCTTCGATCAGAAACTGCAAAATTCCATTCTAAGCGAGATTCACTCCACCTTGGCCGATGGCGGGGTCTTTTCCACTTTTGCCTATTATGGTCCCCACCGTTTACGGTCTGGGCAGAGGTTTCGCAAAAATCTCGACCGCACCTTTAGCGATGTGCGCAGGACTCCTGTCGTGATGCGCAATTTTCCGCCCGCGTTTGTTTATTCCTGCAAACGCTGAATCTCCTTCAGCACTTCGGCGAGCCGCTCCATAGGGAGGCCGATCACATTACTCAGCGAGCCTTCGATTTTTTCAATGAGACGCCCACCGTCATCCTGGGCCGCATAGCCTCCGGCTTTATCAAGGGGATGTATGGAACAAAGATAAGCCTCGATGGATTCGGGCGTGAGATCATGGAAAGTGACCATCGAGAGTTCAGAAAATTCCACGGAAGCCGAGCGACTGCCCACGACCACTCCAGTGACCACTTGATGGGTTCGGCCGACGAGTGATGCCAACATTTTTCGGGCTTCGGAAAGATCGGCGGGCTTGCCATAAAATCTCCCGCCGAGCCACACGACAGTATCCGCCGCCACGATAAAATCTTGGGGTCGCCGTGAGGCAATCGCGCTCCACTTCAGTCGGGCATTTTCCAATGCCAAAGTGTCAGGGCTCATCGAATGATCCTCAATTTCTTCAGCCCCCGACACATCAACCTCAACTGGCCAGCCCGCGTTTTTTAAAAGCTCCAAACGGCGGGGCGAAGCGGAAGCAAGAACAAGAGGCTTCACTTTGAAGCCCGGACCTCAGTGCTGCTCGATGTCCGTGTCATATGCGCCACGGATACCTTCGAGCTTTTTGCGCATGGCGCGGGAGGACTCGGGACGGGTGCTGATTTTTGAAGCAATGCCCCAGACAATCGGCACAAGGGCGGCGGCGCCCAGAGTGATCAAGGCCACACCGGCATTTCGGCGGGCATTATGCCCAATATTGTCGGCAACAAGAAAGCCTGCGCCGAGACCGATTGCGACCTGCGAAAAACCAACGATTCCAGAGACCGGAAGGTTTTCGCCAAATTTGTCCAAGGAAAGCTGTGACATGGTGATTGAAGCTATGCAGGCAGTATGGGACTTTCAACCCCAAATGAAAAAAGCTATTGGCATTGATCTTGGCGACGCCCGCGTGGGGGTTGCCATAAGCGACGATCTCGGAATGCTCGCACATCCGCTCGAAACGATCCCAACAAAGTCCAGCGATGTGCTAAAACGCGTGCTGGCACTTGCAATCGAGCGCGGTGCGGAAACGATTGTCGTCGGCATGCCAAGAAACATGAACGGCACCTTCGGACCTGCTGCGGAGAAAGCGAAGGCCTTTATCGATGAACTACGGCGTGAAACCACGATCCCAGTTGTTTCTTGGGATGAACGAATGACCACGGTCTCAGCGCAGCGCGCGCTACAGGAGGCAGGCCGGAACACCAGAAAGCAACGCCCCGTAATCGACCAAGTCGCCGCCCAGATTATTCTTCAAAGCTGGCTCGATTCGCAGGGATGAGATTGCAACTGCAGATCGCCTATCACGGAGGCGGGCTGAATGGATGGCAAAGCCAAGCCTGCGGAAATACGATGCAGGATTATTTGGAAAAGGCCTTTCTCGCACTCTGTCAGGAGCGCATCACCGTGCATGGCTCGGGCCGAACGGATGCTGGCGTCCACGCCGAGGCGCAATGCGCGCATGCTGATGTCCCAAGCGAGCGTTTGAGCCTTAGGGAATGGTTGTCGGCGCTGAATGCCCACCTGCCCGAGACGATCCGAGTCATGAAAATCCAGGAAGCTCCAAGCGACTTCCACGCTCGATTTTCGGCGAAGGGAAAAATCTATCGCTACACGGTTTGGAATGGACCCGCACTGAACCCCTTGATGAAAGACCGTGCTTGGCATGTGCCGGGAGCATTAGATTTTGAAAAGCTCCAGCGTGCCTGCGACCTCTTCACCGGCACACACGACTTCGGCGCATTTTCGCTCAGGAGATCAAATGGTCCCGAGCAAACGGTGCGAACCATCCATTGCATCGAAAATCACATAGCGGAGGAAAAAATCGATCTCACTTTTGAAGGCGAGGGCTTCCTCTACAAAATGGTTAGAATCCTCAGCGCAGCCATCATTCGCCATGCCAGCGGCAAGGTAGAAATCGAGGAACTTGCTGAACACCTTCGCTCAGCCACGCCAGTATTTATGCATACCGCGCCGGCTGCCGGACTTTGTCTCGTGCGTGTTATTTATTGAGCGACTTGAAAATTCCTCTCCTCTTGTTAGCCTGCGGCGTGCGGAATCGGAATCTGTTAGCCATCATTATCTGCGTTGGGTGCTTCTTGCTAACTCCCGCCGCGATGCACGGACAGACGAGCGACGAGGAAAAAAAGCGCCTGTTTCTTCAAGCACGGGAGCAAATCCAACCCGTCAGCAAGCCGACTCCCTCAGCCACGCCACGCCCGAAGCCCAAACCCGCAGCGACTCCATCCTCAAAAACGAAGTCGAAACCCAAAGCCTCCCCTACTCCGCGAAAATCCCAATCAGCCACGAAGAAGCCGAGTCCAAAGCCCACTCCGGATAAAAGCGAGGATCCCGTGGTTTCTGAAGAGCCGAAATCCGAAACACCCGTGGATGTCAAAACGGAGAAGGCTGAATCAGACGACTACATTTTGATTCCAGGCGAGGAGGCTTCAACGGTGAAGCCCACGCCGACGGCCACACCAGCGAAGAATTTGGAGGAGGATAAGCCGGAAAAAACGACCCTGCCCGTTACGCCACAGGTTCCCAAAGGAAAAACGCCCGCTGGCAGGCCGCTCGACGCACCGATTCTCATAGAAAAGTCAGGTCTTCAGGAGGAGGCAGGTTACGAGCCGCCTACGAAGCCGGCATTCGGCGGGTTCATGAAGCGCTACCGCTACCTGTCGCCGGCTGTCCGCAAAGCGATCGACAGCGCAAAAGTCCAACGCGGTCGCTGGAAATACATCATAGTGCACAACAGCGGAACCAGACAGGGAAACGCCCGCATTTTTGATAACTACCACCGCAAAGTGCGCAAGATGCAGAATGGACTCGCGTATCATTTTGTGATCGGAAACGGAAAATCCTCGGGAAATGGCCAAATCGAAATCGGCAACCGCTGGACTCGCCAGATCAACGGTGGACATGTCGCAAGCGACTACCTCAACGACATCTCACTGGGCATCTGCCTAGTGGGCGATTTGAACCGTGACCTCCCGACCAAAGATCAACTTGCGGCCCTCGACGAACTCTGCAGCTACCTCCGCGACCGCGTGGGAAAAGTCAAAGGCCGCCCGGCGATTGTCAAAGGCCACAAGGAAATCAATCCCAAGCCGACCGATTGCCCAGGCGACCGCTTCCCGCTCGGATGGCTTCGCAAGCGCTTCGGCGGCTGATCGAGGTTTCGCATGCGAGATCTTTTTCTTTGGTTTGTGGCGGGTGAGGAGAGTGGCGATGCACGCGCTGTGGAGGTCATGCAAGCGATCAAAGCGCAACACCCGCCCGTGATCTTCGGCGGTGCTGGCGGCAACGCCATGCAGAAGTTGTGCGAACAGCAATTCGACAACTGGGTTCAGCAAGCGGCCGTAACCGGCTTGTGGGATGTTTTAAAAAACTACGGCTACTTCAGGCAAAAGTTCCATGCGATGCTTGCTGCCATCCGCGAGAAAAAACCAGACGCCGTCGTGCTCGTCGATTATCCCGGCTTCAACCTTCGCCTCGCGCGAACACTCAGAGATACCGACTACCAAGGCAAAATTCTCTACTACATCAGCCCCCAGGTCTGGGCATGGAACAGGGGACGCATCCCCAAGATGGCGCGTTTCCTGGATCTCATGATCTGCGTCTTCCCCTTCGAGGCTCCAATGTATCAGGCCAGTGGACTGCACACCGTCTTCGTAGGACATCCCCTGCTGGAAGCCCTCGCAGCCAAGCGCGGAGGCATCGAGCGCGAACCGAATTTACTCGGACTTTTTCCAGGCAGCAGGGAACGCGAAGTGAAACGGAATTTTCCTGTGATGCTCGAGGCGGCTCGTTTGGTGGCCGAGAAAATGCCGGGCATCCGCTTCGAAGCCTCGGCCGCCGGCAGCTCACGCGCCGAAAGCATGAGCAAGTTGGCCGCCGGATTTCCCGTCGAAATCCGCGAAGGTAACGCCCACGAGTTGATGCAACGCGCTACAACAGGCATCGTCTGCTCCGGAACAGCAACGCTCGAAGCCGCCTTCTTTGGCCTCCCCTACTGCCTCATCTACAAAACAGCCTGGCTCACTTTTGAAATCGGGAAGCGGTTGGTGGATGTCAACGCACTGGGAATCGTCAATATTCTGAACAACTACCGCATGAACCCTCCCCAAAACCCGGCTCTCCCTGCGAAACCCGCTCCCCATATCGTTAGGGAATTTATCCAGAACGACGCCACACCGGAAGCCCTCGCCAAAGAATCCCTCCGCCTTCTGCAAAGCGAATCCACCCGCGAAGAACTGCGCTCCCAACTCACCGCTATCACCTCCCTACTCAAAGCCGAAGGCGCCAGCGAAAGAAGCGCAACCACCCTGCTCCGCAGTCTACAGGATTAACCAAAAAAAATGAACGATCGTTCATTTTTTTGGTCTTTTATAAAATATTATTGATCAGTTTTATGTGTTTTATTTTTCTTTTTTTTAAAAGAATTTTTTGCCCCATTTTGAACCAAAATTTTGGACGATCGTCCAAATTTTTGGTTCGCGCTGGGGAGGTTGAACTGTGCGCAGGAGAAGTTGGTTTTATTACGCGAGGCGGAGGACGAGTTTGAGCGCATCGGCGCGCACGGTGGCGGATTCTATGGCCTCGAGGAGTGAAGTTTTGAGTGCCTGGAGTGCTTCGATTTCGCCGGGGCGGATGTGATTGTTGATGAGTCGCAAGTCTTCGAGGCGTTCGATTTCGGCGGTAATTTGATCCGAGGCTTTTTGGCGGGCGGTTTGGATGATGGCTTCCTTGCGAGCAGCGGCGAATTCGGATGCTTTGGCGAGCATGGCGGGAAGGTGCTTTTTCTTGAAGACGGGCGTGTCGAGGAGAGTGAAGACATCGCCTGTTTCCAGGACTGCATTGCGGAATTCGTCATCGTCGCCGCAATCTTTGAGAGACTGATCGACTACAATGCGCAGAGGTGTGGCGGGGAGGAAGCGGTCGGCATGCAAGGATGGCGGGGCGATGGATTCGATGACGAAGTGAGCTTCGAGAAGGATTCCATCGGCTTCAGCGGATTTCCAAACACTGAAAACCGAGTTGCCGGTTTCCATTCCGAGAATGGCATCAAGGGCTGCAAGAACGAGAGGATGGTCGGGTGTGACGAAGCCGATGTCCTCGCGGGATAGGGCGCGACTGCGCTGAAAGGTCACCATCGTTCCCTCAGCGGCGAGGCCAGGAAGCGTGGCGGTTTGGGAACCACCGCTCTTCAGCAGGTAACTCCGCAGGCCGAGTTCCTCCACCTGAACTCCCAGATGGTCGAGCATTCGGATGAAGAAGGATTCGAAGTCGGAATCGGAATCCTGGCGCTGAATGGCCTCGATGAGTGGTTTTGCGATTTCCGGGCGGTTGGAATTGAGTTCGAGAAGCCGATCGTGCCCGCCTTGCAGGCGTTTGGTGATTTTTTTGGCTTCTGCCGAGGTATCCTTAATGAGGGCGGCCAGTTCAGTTGGTGAAAAATCTTCGGCGACGGCTTGGATTTTTTTTCCAAAGCGAAGCATGAGGTCGGAGGCTCCGTGGGGATTTTTCTGAAAGGCGTCGAGCGCCTCGTGATACCAGTGGGCGTGCACATGGGCGTGCGTGCCTTCCTCGAACGGGACATGGATATGGATGGTCGAGGTCTGGCCAATGCGGTCAAGGCGGCCGATGCGTTGTTCCAGCAACTCGGGGTTGTCGGGCAGGTCGAACAGGACGAGGTGGTGGGCGAATTGAAAATTCCGGCCCTCGCTGCCGATTTCGGAGCAAATGAGCAAGCGGGCTCCATCCTCTTCGGCAAAGTAGGCGGCATTGCGGTCGCGCTGGAGGAGGGTAAGACCCTCGTGGAAGACGGCGGCGGCAATTTTGATCTCCTTCTGGAGGCGGTTCAAAATGTCATTGGCCGTATCCGGAGATTTACAAATCACGAGAACCTTTTGCTTCTTGAGTTCCTTCAGAAGGGCGATGAGCCAACGAATTTTTGCGGCAGTTTCGTCCGACTCTGGAGCCAGAGGAGCCAAGTGGGCCTTGCGTTTGGGGAAGCCAGAGAGGGCGGCGCGGGTGTTTCTGAAAATAACCCTCCCCGTGCCGTATTCATCGAGCAGCGCGGCAACCACCCGGTCGCGCGCGGAGACATCACCCGCCAAGAATTCGGAATAGTGACCAGCTACTCGCGTGCCTTTGAAAATCGAAGTGTTGGGGATTTTCTTTCCCGCCAGCAAGGCGTCGATGGATTTTGCGACGGACTCGTAGTGATCGGATTCCTTCAGAAAGGCATCCAAGTCATCATAGCGATTGGGGTCGAGCAGGCGGAGGCGTGCGAAATGGCCTTCCATGCCCAGTTGCTGCGGGGTCGCAGTGAGAAGAAGAAGCGAGGATGCGGCGACAGCGAGGGATTCGACGAGCTGATACTCCGGCCCGGCTTCTTTCGGCGACCATTGGAGATGATGGGCCTCGTCCACGACCAAGAGATCCCACCCGGCCTCGCGCGCTTGAGCAGCGCGCTTCGGGTTTTTCGAGAGAAAATCGAGGGCACAAATGACAAGCTGGCTGTCGAGAAAGGGATTGGCTCCCTCGAGTTCGAGCGAGGCGCAGCGGTCTTCATCAAAAATGCTGAAAGACATCTGGAAGCGGCGAAACATTTCCACGAACCACTGATTGAGCAGCGCAGGAGGCAGAAGAATCAGGATGCGACCAGCTCGCCCCGTGATATGCAGGCGATGTAGGATGAGACCGGCTTCGATGGTTTTTCCAAGTCCCACCTCATCCGCGAGGAGGACACGGGGATTCATGCGGGAGGAGACATCGGCGGCGATAGAAATCTGGTGAGGAATAAGGTCAACGCGTCCACCGGCAAAGCCACGAACCGGGCTTTGGCGCATCTCACGACGGCGGTGTAGGCACTCCACGCGAAGCTTGAAGCGCTCAAGTTCATCGACCTGTCCCGCCAGGAGACGATCTTCGGGTTTGGAAAAAGTGATATTGTCAGAAAGCTCCGCCTCGGCGACATCCCTCGCCCCGCAGCGATATGTCAGCAGGCCACCGTTATCAGCTATGGAATCCACATGGAGGCTCTCGCCGGAGTGTGTGCGGACGGAGTCACCCTCCTTGAAGGCGACGCGGCGAACGGGAGCGCTGCCGAGGGCGTATTGGCGGTGTTCGCCAGCGGCTGGAAAAAAAATCTCGGCGCGGCCGAACTCGCTCTTCAGAACAATTCCGAGTCCAAGCTCGGGTTCGGTATCGCTGACCCAGCGTTGACCGGGGACTGGAGTGATTTTGCTCATAATGCGGAAAGTTCCTCCCAGCGTGCGTAGAGGCGTTCGATCTCGGCGCGGGCGGATTCAAGTTTGGAA
>JBIKUM010000540.1:0-3242 GCA_044347585.1 Terrimicrobiaceae bacterium | reverse complement strand
CCAGAGTCTTTGGAAATTGCAGTCCGTTGCGATCCCGTTCAGTACGGTCTGCTTAACGGGATCGCTTTCCTTCTGGGCTAAAAGGGTTTCAAAAGAGGGGAACTCTCCAAATCGGGCCGTTATCCGCAAATACCCGAGCACAAAATCACGCAGTGCCTGCGGGTAGCGCAATCCCTCGCGAATTTGATGAAGAAAACAATCAAAGGTCTCTCCCACTTTCGGAGAACGCTCTTTCACAAGCTTTTGCAAAAAGGACAACCACGCCATGACGAGTGCGCTCTGGATCACGGTTTGGTGGATCAGTTCTTGGGGGATGTCGCGGTGATGGATGTAGGATCCGGCTTGTTTTCTGGCCTTCAACGCAACGATCCAAAGTCTGCACCAAGCCTCGCGTAGCATCCCATTCAAGGGCGCTTTGATGGGGGCTTTGCCGCCTTTGGCGGAATCCATATGCGCTTCTGCCCAGGCAGAGACGATTTCTTCGTCACTCCCTAACCGCGAGGGCACTTTCACTCCCGGGTCTTTGGTTTGATTCAGACGCCGAATCCACGCCTGCCTCCACTCTTCCAGAAGTCCGGGATGCTCCCCGTAGAATGTGTAAAATCTGGTGGGTAATTGGTCGCTTTCGAGATCAATTCTGAAAGCGTCAACGGCTAGGGGACGGATCTCCGGCAACGCCAAAACCCGATAGGGAACCCCCAGGGTGCTTGCCTTCTCCTTAAGGTGACGAATCCATCCATGCTCCCACGCTGTGCGTAACCTAGGGTTCCTCACGAGAGTCTTGCCAAGGAGTTGAGCCGGTATCGATGCCTCACGCAGGGTGAACGCCAGGGTGGCTTCAAAATGAGGACTCAGGTTTCGGAAGTTTCTTTTTTCACGGAAGGCAAAGGAAAACCAGAAGGGGTCGCGATGGACGTAATGAAGCTGCGCAGCGCACACCGTTTCCTGAATTGCATCCAGACTGCGCACCTTTTCGGGCGCGTAGTGCAGCGCAAAAGGGACCGTCTCCAGAACGCGTTTCCAACCGTCCAAGTCGAGGCAGGAAAGGCGGCTTCCCGTTTGCAATGTGTCCTGTTCCTGAAGGACCGTGGTTCTCCTCAAAACGGCGATCATCAAGTCGACAGCAGGGTTCTGACGCACCCGGCGGTTAGCGACTCCGGTCACCTCTTGCACATACCGAAAGGTGGAATCCTTGGATAATTCTCTCGCACACCGGATGGCCACCACCGGTGAGCCAGCGGTACATAAAACATAAAAGTCCGAGCCGGATAAATAGTTGTCCGCCACTCGCGGATCAGCAATGCACCACCGGGCTTTGCGTCCCAAGTACGACAGGAGATCGATTTTCTGTGAGTACGAAAGGCGTGGATTATCGATCGCCACGCGGGTCCACCCATTCGCGAGGTAAACGGACTGGGAATCGTACATCCCCGCGTCTATGAGAAGGTAAGCCTCTGAAAGCCCCACGGAGGGCGAAATGTCCCCGATCGAGACTGCATGGGCCAGCTTCTTGACCGTCTCCAAACGCACCCTGGGAGCGTGCGCCCGCGAGTCACGGCCGGATGTCGCGAACATGCGCTTTAACAGGCAGTAAATCCACTCCGGTTGGTCCGCGTAGTGCGCGTTCATGACCTGCCACCAGTCTTCGAAGGCCCCGTGTTTTCCCCGATTAAAATACTCAATCGCTTTTTGCGCTGCGGATCGCGGATTGTGAGACCGCTCCTTTTTCAAAAGTTTGAGATACTCGTTTCCTGCTTCGTTCAGAGCGGCATCCAGATTGATCCGTCGCAGGTAGTAGCGGTCCCCGAATGAGGTTCCGGCGGATTCTTGAGGGGCCACGGGTTTGAGGGACGGAAGCATTTCCGCGCGGATGTACGCGCGCAAACTCTCCGCGCACCACCCCTGCGGGCGCGTATTCCATGGAACCTCGTTTTCGTACAACGCAACAAACAGTCTCAGGAACGGATACGGCATCAGCCCGTAGCGTTGGACCTTTTGGGGCCAGCGATAGGGCTTTTCCTGCGAATCACTGCGAGCTTTGAGTTGGGTGTTTTGCATGGGGTGTGTGAGTTCTTGGCTTTGGGTTTTCTGTGCGTGGTTCTTGGTGGTGTGGTTTGGGTTGATGGTTCTTCTTTCCTCGGGTGACAGGCCGGTCGGACTCCTCACAGTCCGCTGGCTTTTGGTCGCTGCTTACGCCGCTTGCGGCGCGGCGGTGCGCAGGCTCGCTCTCAGCTCCATCCAGCATTTTCCCAGGGTGTTTTCCCCCACCCAGGCCGCCTGGTCCGCATCCCAATACGCCCCCCAGAAGAGGTCCGAAACTCGCCGACGCGTCCCCACATTTTCCACCAACAGACGCTCTCCGGTGGCCAGAAGCAGGCGCTTGAGAGCCGGGTGCTGTTCGACCTTCAAGCGGATGCACAAACGCATGCGTTCCACATCCTCCGCCCCCATGCGCTCGACGGTGTCTTCGATCAGATGCCGATGTTTTTTGGCGACCATCTTCGCGCTCATCGGAGACGTGCAATCCCGAATGGCCTCCTGCACGGCAGGGTGTTTTTCAAAACGCATGCTCTGAAAAAGCGCTTCTGCGGTGCGGTATCGTTTCCCGCGATACACCACGGGATCTGCGGACATGTTTCCGAGCCAGCCGTACGGAAGATTCACCTTGGTAAAGGCGATCGCTCCGCCCTGCGCGTGCTGTGGATTATTCGGCTGTGTTGTGTGTGTGTTGTTTTGCATAAGCATCTCTGTGTTTGTTTTTTTGCTGTGGGTGTACGGACTGCCCGCAGTCCCCGTACGGACCGGCCAAAACGTGTGTGCAGGCCCAACGCGCTTGCGTTGGCCTCTCTGAGCCCCGCGCCCTTTCTCTTCCCCTCCTTTCAACCTCCCGGGAAAAAGATACACCTCCCCCCCTCTTTGCCTCCGTGTTCTCCAACTCCTTCCTTCCTTTTTAAACCTTCTCATCCCCCTCACTCACACTCCTCGCGCCGGATTCACGGGATCGGATGGAGGGGGGGCCATTTGGAGGGGGGGCGCGTTCGGCAGGGCCCCCCGGAGGGCGCTTTCCCCCGACGAAACGCCCGCGGGGTGGCTTTGGCTTCTTTTGATTTCGCCAAGACCGCACGCTGGAGCGGATGCCCGCCACCCGCCCCGATCGCCGTCAATCCGCCCGACCGGCACCTGCCGCGGAAAGAGTCTTTTCCTCCCGGTTCCAGAGTTTGAACGCGGACGAAAAACGCCGC
>JBIKUM010000363.1:0-2596 GCA_044347585.1 Terrimicrobiaceae bacterium | reverse complement strand
ACCGCATCCGGGAAGCAAAAAACCACATCGCCACCCTCGAGCAGCAAATCGACTTCTGGAAACAAGACGCCGGAATGAGCAAGCGGAAGGCGCCGAAATCAAAAGGCCGCAAGTCAAAAGGTGACTCGAGCGAACAGGGACTCTTCGACTTTTAAATCTCCGTGCGCTCCGGGCCAGCCAGCGTCAACCCGGATTCAGCATTTGGAGAAGTTTTAGACAGAATGAACAAAATTCACAGAATGGGCTGCAAAGAATGAAAGCCGACCCGAAGGATTCCCTCTACTTTTCGGCAAGTCCTTCCGCGCAAATTTTGAAATTCTGTAAATTCTGTCCAATATCCGGTCTCGGGGTTAATTTTTATCAGTCATGACTACCGCCGCCATTCTTGTCGCCGCCGGCTCGAGCGCCCGCATGGGGTTCGACAAACTCACGGCTCCACTGTGTGGTCGCAGTGTTCTGGAATGGTCGTTGCGCGCCTTTCAAGACTGCCCTGGCATCGACCGTGCCGTGCTGGTGTGCGCACCCCAGCGCATCGCGGAATTCACGGAACTCGCCGCTGCGTTCCCCAAGTTCCGCGACATCGTGGCTGGCGGCGCCGAGCGCAGCGCCTCCGTGCTCCACGGCCTCCAAGCCCTCGCCTCGAATCCTCCCGATTTCGTCGCAGTCCATGATGCCGCTCGCCCGCTCGTCACTTCCGCAGTCATCGAAAAAGTCCTCGCTGCCGCAGAAACCCACCGCGCCGCCTCAGCTGCGCATCCGGTGACCGATTCGCTGCACCGCGCCGATGCCGCTGGAGCCCTCACAGAAACGATTCCCCGCGCCAATCTCTTCGCCATGGAAACCCCACAGGCTGCTCGTCACGACCTCCTCCTCGCTGCGCTGGAGACCCATCATGCGGGAGCGACCGATGAAGTCTCCGCACTCATCGCCAATGGCATTCATCCCGTCCCCGTTCTCCACGGCGAACCCAATTTCAAGATCACCTTCCCGAGCGATCTCACGCTGGCCGGGTTTTTCCTCAAAGCTTCGTGAGCGCTGAAAATCCCACAGCCGAAACTCCGCCGCACGCCGTTTCCGGCTTCAAACGCCTGCGCTACAAACTCGAATTTCTCGGGCTCAAATTTGTCGAAGCCCTCGTGCCGCGCCTGCCCTACGCCGCCCTACAACCGCTCGCCAACGCGCTCGGCTTCGTCTTCTTCCACTTGGATTCGCGCGGCCGCGCCGTGGCCATCGAAAATCTCCGTGTCGCCTTCGGCTCCGCCCACACACCCGCCGAGCGGACACGCATCGCGCGCAAGTCTTGCCAGAACTTCGCTCGAACCATGCTCTGCCTTTTCTGGTCGTCAAATCTGACCCCGGAAAATTATCAGAACTACATTCGCGTTGAGGGCCTCGACAACCACCCAATCCACCGCGACAAAAACTCACCCGGTGTTTATTTCCTAACCCACTTCTGCAATTTCGAGTGGATCAGCCTTGCCAGTTCTTTCGCCGTCACGCCGGGATTGGTCATCACCCAGACCTTTAAAAATCCATCGCTCGGTCCCATTTTTGACAGCCTGCGGGCCCGAGGTGGCCACACAATCATTCCCCCCTCGCGCGCGCTCATTCGCATGATCAAGCTTCTGCGCGCAGGAGGCAAAGTCGGTGCCGCTGCCGATCTCAGCATCAATCCCAAACACGGCGCCGTGCCCGTCCGATGCTTCGGCCTCTGGACATCCATGAGCCCGATCGCCGGCATCCTCTCCGAGCGCGGCGGTGCAGGCCTCGTCCCAAGCCAGATTTTCCCTGAACCCGATGGACGCTTCCGCCTCGTCTACCATCCCCCGCTTGACCTGCCGCAGAACGCCACCCATCAACAAATCGCCCAAGCCTGCTGGGACATCATGGAACCCATGATCGCCAAAAATCCCGAACTCTGGCTCTGGAGCTACAAACAGTGGAGATACAAACCCTCCACCGCCCCCGAAGGCCAATACCCCTTCTACGCAAACGCCACAAAACGCTTCGACGAAATCTTGGAGGGACAATCAGCCCCGGGAGGGACAACCTCCGGCTTGTCCCAAGATTGAACCGCGAGGCAACCACGCCGCCCCGTCCCCATCAAACCGCGCGCCGACGCCGCTTCGCGGCTGAAAAGTGGGACATGCCGGAGGATGTCCCTCCCAAAAAAAACTTGAACATCTCCACCCATTGAACGATGGCGTTCCTTCATGCACGAAGCCGGTCGCCGCGCTCCGATTCATCTCCCGCCTTGCCTCGGCGTAGGCCAGTCAGTGATCCTTTTTCTAACCGTCTGCACCAAGGAGCGGCGTCCCTTTTTGGCATGTCCCGTCATGCACAATCTTCTCCGTGAAGCATGGTCCGACACCTCGCGTTGGCTGGTCGGCCGCTACCTGATTTTGCCAGACCATCTGCACCTTTTTTGCTCACCCGTTGTAGACTGCGAAATCCCGCTTGAGCGTTGGGTCGCCTTCTGGAAAAATGCAGTGGCCCGCAAATGGAAGGCCACCCAGAAAAGCCCCGAACCCCTCTGGCAAAAAGAATTCTGGGACCGTCGCCTCCGCACCGACGAAAGCTACATTCAAAAATGGGA
>JBIKUM010000042.1:0-12406 GCA_044347585.1 Terrimicrobiaceae bacterium | reverse complement strand
CGTGGACATGGCCCACATCTCGGGACTCGTCGCCGGCGGCGTGCATCCCTCGCCATTCCCTTACGCAGATTTTGTCACGACAACGACACACAAGAGCCTGCGCGGACCGCGTGCCGGTCTTGTGATGTGCAAAGAAGAATTCGCCAAGAAAATCGACGGCCAGGTTTTCCCAGGCGTTCAAGGCGGACCGCTCATGCATGTCATCGCTGCGAAGGCCGTTTGCTTCCAAGAAGCCCTGCAACCCGATTTCCGCAACTATGCCCAGCAGGTCGTGAACAATGCCAAGTCTCTCGCTGCCCGACTCTCAAAACTCGGCCACCGCATCGTCTCCGGCGGCACCGACAACCATGTCCTCCTCGTTGACCTCCGCCCTGCGGGAATCACCGGCGCGGAAGCCTCGGTGGTGCTCGACAAGGCCGCGATCACGGTGAACAAAAACGCGATTCCGTTCGATACCGAGTCGATCATGAAAACCGGCGGCATACGCATTGGCACGCCTGCCATGACTACCCGCGGCCTCCGCGAGGATGACATGATGCAGGTCGCGGACTTCATCCACACAGCGCTCGACGCACGGAACGATGAATCCCGCTTGGCAGCACTGCGCCGCGAGGTGACGAGCTTCACAGCCCAGTTCCCGCTACCCTGAGCCAGCCTCAGGGTCTCTGGGACTGGAGGCGCATCGCCTGCTCCAGGACCTTTCGCGCCGCCTCGTCTTGATTCACATGGGTCGAGTCGAAGCGAAAATCCGCAGCCGACTCATAAATCGATCTTCTCGCGGAAAGAAGTTGATCAAAGGTCTCACGCGGGCTCGCCGTTTGCAAAAGCGGACGCTTCCCACTTCGAATCGCACGATCGAAAAGAATGCTCGGATCGGAATCAAGCCACACAACAATTCCGATCTTTTTCAGCACCTCGCGGTTGGCCTCGCGCAAAATAGCCCCGCCTCCGGTTGAGAGAACCACACCGGCGACGCCGACAAGATCGGCAAGCAGCCTTTGCTCGATCTCGCGAAACCCCTCCTCGCCGCAAGCGGCGAAGATTTCAGGAATACTCCGCCCCTCGGCCTTCACGACAAGTTCGTCCGTGTCCACAAAGCGATGTCCAGTGAGGCTGGAAAGCCTCCGACCGACACTGGATTTCCCACATCCCATGAACCCTATGAGAACAAAATTTGGCAACATGTGGTGACTCTGTCACAGCGATGCGGCCGCTGAAATCATTTTGAGTCCCGCTGGCATTTCCCGAAGCGGTTGCTATGGTTGTCGGATGTCGCGACCCAAGCTTATTTTCGGATCCCCCGAGACCTGCGCCGACTTGCTTTATGCCACTCATTTCCGTGCGCCGGATGCCTTCGCCTTTCTGGAAGTCGATGGAAAAAAACACATCCTTCTGAACGACCTTGAAGTGGATCGCGGCCGCGCGGAAGCCAAGGTCGATGTCGTCGACTCCTACTCGGAGGTCGAAAAAGCAGCGCGCAAATCCCCGGACAAAAAACCATCCCAAGCTAAGGTCACCGCAGCGTGGATCGCCTTGAAGGGGGCCGCTGAGTTGAGGGTTCCGGCAAATTTTCCACTTGGGCTGGCGCGCGACCTGAAAAAGGAAGGCCTCGAATTGAAGCCTGTGCGCGGCTCATTTTACCCGGAACGGGAAATCAAATCCCGACAGGAAATCCCATTACTCGAAAAGGCCATCCACATCGCCGAAGCCGGCATGACCCGTGGCCTCGAAGTTCTCCGCGCATCGCGCATCCGCAAAGACGGCAGCCTGTCCTTCAATGGAGACACGCTCACCTCGGAACTCCTCCGCATAGAAATGGAAACCGCCGTCCTACGCAACGGCGGCGAAGCCCGTGGTGACACGATCGTCGCGTGCGGCGAGCAGGCGTGTGACCCCCACTCGCGCGGCTCAGGCCCGCTTTTTGCAAACCAGCTCATCATCCTCGACATCTTCCCACGCGATGCGCGCACCGGGTGGTTCGGCGACATCACCCGCACGGTCGTTCGTGGCAAGGCCACCGATGCCCAGCGCCATCTCTGGGAAACATGTCTCGCAGGGCAAAAACTCGCCCACGATGCCATGAAGCCCGGCACCGAAGGCCGCATCATCCACAACATGGTGAAAAACCATTTCGCCACCCAAGGATACCCTACCGAAATCAAAAACGGACGCTGGCAGGGATTCTTCCACGGCACCGGCCACGGGCTAGGGCTCGAAATCCACGAGTCGCCGCGTTTTTCCGACACCACCTTCCTACCTGGTCAGGTCATCACCGTCGAACCCGGCATCTACATGCCCGGACTCGGCGGCGTGCGCCATGAGGATGTCGCACTCATCACAAAATCCGGCGCCCGATTCCTGACCACGCTTCCGAAACCCTTTGAAATATGACCACCGCAGAGCGCGAAATCGCGCGCCGGCGAACTTTCGCCATCATCTCGCATCCTGATGCGGGCAAGACCACCCTCACCGAAAAATTCCTTCTCTACGGCGGCGCAGTCCAACTCGCCGGCAGCGTGACCTCCCGCAAAAATGCGCGCGCCACCACCAGCGACTGGATGGAACTCGAAAAACAACGCGGCATTTCGGTGTCATCCACCGTCCTGCAATTCGACTACCGCGACTGCGTGGTGAACCTCCTCGACACGCCCGGCCACAAGGATTTCTCAGAGGATACCTACCGCGTCCTCACCGCTGTGGATGCGGCGGTCATGGTTATCGATGCTGGTAAAGGCATCGAATCCCAGACGCGCAAACTTTTCGAAGTCTGCCGCAAACGGGGCGTCCCGATTTTCACCTTCATGAACAAACTCGACCGTCCGGCGCGTCCCCCGTTGGAACTGCTCGACGAGTTGGAGTCTGTCCTTGGCATCCACGCGCTGCCCATGAACTGGCCACTCGGCGATGGACCCGAGTTCCGAGGCGTTTTCGACCGCAAGGAAAAATACGTGCACCTCTTCGAGAAGACGCCTGCGGGAGCCTACCGGGCGCCCGTCTCCGTGGCAGGCATCCAGGACGAAACTGTCCGAGCCGCGTTGGCGCCGGATGTCCATGCGAAGGTCTGCGAGGAACTCGACCTGCTCGACGGAGCCGGGACGGATTTTGATTTCGAGGCCGTCCGTGCCGGCAATGCCACTCCTGTTTTCTTCGGCAGTGCGGCGAACAACTTCGGCGTCCAGCTCCTACTCGACAACTTCCTCCAACTCGCTCCCCCGCCCTCACCCAGAAACAGTTCGAGCAAATTAGTGGACCCTCACTCGGAGGCGTTCTCCGGTTTTGTCTTCAAAATCCAAGCCAACATGAACCCCAAGCACCGCGACCGCGTTTCGTTCATCCGAGTCGTCTCCGGCTGCTTCCGCCGCGACATGGTCGCCACACACTCGCGCCTCGGAAAAACCATCCGCCTCGGAAATTCCCAACGCCTCTTCGCACAAGACCGCGAGACGGTCGATGAAGCCTGGGCGGGCGATGTCGTGGGCATCGTGGGGAATTACGATTTTCTCATCGGCGATACGGTCTCGGAAGATCCCTCCCTCGCCTACCACGAGATCCCCCGCTTTGCGCCGGAGTGTTTCGCCTACCTGCGAAATTCCAGCACGGCGAAATTCAAACGCTTCCGCGAGGGTCTCGACCAACTGCTCAAAGAAGGCGTCGCGCAGCAATTCGAACTTCCCGACGCCGTGCAGCGCGTGCCGCTCCTCGGCGCGGTCGGCCCGCTCCAATTCGAGGTCATGCAATACCGCCTCGAGACCGAATACAGTGCCGACTGCCGTGTCGAATCCGCCCCGTGGCAATTTGCCCGCTGGCCGCAGAAGGACGAGGCTCCCCTCACCTCTCGCCCCGAGTTGCTCCTGCCTTCTGGCTGCGTCCTCGCACAGGATGCCTCCGGCTTTTGGGTTGTCCTCTTGCCCAGCAGTTGGACCATCGGCTACCTCGAGGAGAAAAACTCCGCCTTCTCGTTCTCTTCCGAGCCGCCGCCTCCGGCCAAACCGGACGCCTGATTCGTGCCAATCCTATTCGACCTCGCCGCTCCACAATGGCTCTTCGCCATCCTTGCGGCAGCCTGCGTTGGCATCAGCAAATCCGGCTTCGGGGCCATGGCTATTCCCGGGATTCTTCTCATGACCCAAGTCATGCCTGCGAGGGAATCCACCGGCGTGATCCTCCCCATGCTCATCCTCGCCGACCTCTTCGCCGTCCACGCGTTCCGCAAATTCACAGTCTGGCGACTTCTGATGAAAATCCTGCCCGCAGCCGTGCTCGGAGTCATTGCAGGCTGGTGGCTCATGCCACGCATCCCGACAGGTCTTTTCACCCCGGTTATCGGCTGGATTATCCTCGCCCTCCTCTTGCTGACGATCCTTCAGAAATGCTCCGCTCAGCTTCAAAAAATAGCAGCCGACCACCCCGCCGTGGCGTGGCCACTGGGCCTTCTTGCCGGCATCTCAACCATGCTGGCCAACGCAGCCGGTCCTGCCATGACCGTCTACCTACTCGCCAGCCGCCTGCCCAAATACGAATTCGTCGGCACAGCCGCTTGGTTTTTCTTTTTCATCAACCTGATCAAAGTCCCCTTCAGCGCCTCACTTGGCCTCATCACTCCCCAAACTCTGCTATTCAACCTCCTCCTTGCGCCCGCCGTCCTGATCGGCCTTTTCTTGGGAAAATTCCTCTTGGGTAAAATCAATCAAAAAGCCTTCGAGTGGCTTTTAATCTGCCTCTCCCTGCTCGGCGCGCTGCGATTGATCTGGGCATGAAGATCGCTCATGCGAGCACGAGACGGATTGACGGAAAACCATATTCCCGTATGCTTCTCACATGAAGACGACCATCGAAATTCCCGAGGATCTTTACAAAAAGACCAAGATTCGGGCTATCGAATGCGGCCTAACCCTCAAGCAAATCGTCCTCAACTCCTTGGAGCGCGAATTGCAAGTTTCTCCATTGCAACAAGGGCCTGACACCTCGTATTGGGCAAATCGCAAGCTTCTTCCAGAATTTGCAGCCGCCCAGAAGGCAGGAGCCTATCGTCCCACGCCACAAGATCGCGACATCACCGACATGATATCCGACGACCGTGATGACCGCTAATCCTCTCTACTTCGATACCAGTTATCTGGTTCGACTTTATTTAGAAGACAACGGTTTTGAGGCAGTCCGAAACCTGGCCGCCGGAGCTCCTGCCTTGGCTTCGGCGTGGCATGCTCAAGCAGAAACCATCGCCGCACTCCATCGCGCTTACCGCGAAGGCCGATTTACCGCAGAGCGATATCTGTTCGCTTTGAACCAGTTCAAAGAGGAACAACATTCGTCTCATTTTTTGTGGTGTGCGCTCACCGATAAAGTCCAAGCCCGTTTGGAGAAAGCTTTCCAATCCGCACCACCTTCGACCTTCCTCCGTTCCGCCGACGCCCTCCACCTTGCTTGCGCGGCGGAACATGGTTTCAAGGAAGTCTATTCCAATGACCGCCACTTCCTCGCTGCCGCACCATATTTCGGCTTGAAAGGCATCAATCTTATTGGCGGGAGTGCCGAATGATTGAAGAAACAAGCGCCGCCCCGCTTCCACGGATTTTTTCCATTCTCTCTAAAAAAACTCCACGGCACCTCGAAAGCCGCCCAGATACCATTCCATAAGCTCCTTGCCACCGAAGAGCCAAAGCAGTGCACCGAGCGCGAGGAATGGACCGAAAGGAATTCTTACTCCAGCCCGGTCGCGAGCCAGAGCGATGCCGGCGAATCCAGCAATTGAGCCGATGATGGATGCCGCGAAGAGGGTGAATAGAACGGCCTGCCAGCCCAGGAAGGCGCCAATGCAGGCAATGAATTTCACATCGCCAAAGCCCATGGCCTCCCTGGGAATCACGACCGATTTCATTTTTCCCGTTATGCGCTCGAGTTGATCCAACGGGCCACTGATCCCGTCGGTTTGGAAACGGTCATGCCAGAATTTCAGCCTACCGCGAATCTCGGTGCCATCGCCTGCCAGAGAGATTCCCTCGACTTCAATGATGAGCACATCGCGCTCTCTGGAAAAAATATCCATCCAATCCAGCTCCTCGCCCGCCAGCGTCAACACGATGCGACCCCCTTCCCTTCTCCATTCAAAGTCCTCCGCCTCGGGAAAGGAGTGTCGGATTTTTCCAAATGCCAGTTTCCCTCCCTCCACGACCAGAAAGAGCAGCCCAAATCCGAGCGCGGCCCCTCCGAGCGAATAAGCCAGCGATTCCCAGCGCGAAACGGAATCCATCATTTCCGGGACAAGTGCGGAGAAAATAACCCCCACCGCTGCACCGCCCCATGTGATTTCATCCGGAATGATGAAATGCTCGAAATCAATAAAAGTCGCCACCACGAGCAAGCTCACAAAAACCCAATACACGGCCGCCAAGGGCAAACCGAAACGCTCCCACACGGCGGCAAAGAGCAACGCCGTCAGAGCCTCAACCAGAAAGTAACGGAACGGAATCCGCCAGCCACAACCCGAGCACTTGCCGCGCAAGGCCAGCCAACTGACCAGCGGCAGGTTCTCATACCATGGGATGATGCGCTCACAACTGGGACAAAACGAGCGCCGAGGCTCATTGAGGCCTACCCCGCGCGGCATGCGGTGGATGCAGGCGTTTAGAAACGAACCAACGATAGCCCCGAGCAACAGGGCAAAAATCCCGAATACATATTCACTCGTCGAACCGTATGGCATGAACTCGCAAGAGCGTAGGGAGGAAGGCCGCAGGTGGAAAGGCGCAAGGCTTCGGATTTCACCCCATTGAGAGGCTTCTGAGGAGATTGTTTGGTGTGAATGTGAGCGGGGGCTCGTTGATCGACCCGCGCGAACAAACTGCGGATTCCGGCTCCGGTGGCTGTGACCGCAGACAATGAACCACGCCGGCCAAAGACAATAATGAACACACTGATCCGTTGGAATCCCTTCCGGGAATTCGAAACCATGACGAACCGCATGAACAGCATCTTCCCGCGACCTCCATTGACTTGGAACATCGATGAGACGCTGAACACAAACGAGTGGAGCCCGCTCGTGGATGTAGAAGAAACCGACAAGGAATACACCATTAAGGCTGAACTCCCTGAGGTGAAAAGAGAGGATGTCAAAATCCAAGTGGAAGACGGCTCACTCCGCATCTCCGGCGAGCGCAAGCTCGAGAAGGAGGAGAGCGGACGACGCTTCCACCGCCTTGAGCGCAGCTACGGCGCTTTCGAGCGTTCGTTCTCCCTACCCGAGGGCACGAGAAAAAACGAGGTCTCGGCCGAGTTTAAGGACGGCCTTCTGAGGGTGCACCTGCCGAAAGGCGAGATTGCAAAACCAAAAGCGCTGGAAATCCCGGTCAGCTAGGGGAAAGCCGTCCTCGCGCGTGCCCGCAAGGGCACGCGCGTTAGACATCCACAGCCATGCAAGACATCCGCCAAACCCTGCGTGCCTTCTACAAAAGCCCCGCTGTGCGCGCTCGAATGCTCGAGTTTCTTGGCGGAAAAACGCCCTCCACGGCCACATGCGACTACATCACGGCGGATGGCGTGGAATGGCCAGTGCGCGAGCCACGCATGCCGGATGAGCTTTTTCACAGCCTCGAGGAGGGCCTCGACATCTGCCGCTCGCTCTCGGATCGCGAGTCACTCATCGCCCACCTCGACATCGAATATGTGAATTTTGATTTCGCCGCCGAAGCATATCTCGACCCCAAAAGAACATTTGAACTCCAAGAACCCGTGGCGCGCTCCATCCATCGAATCCTCGAACACTGCGGCATCCACGCCCTGCATGTTCTCAGCGGACGCGGCCACCACTATGTCTGGCGCATCCGCCGCGACTCGCCGGTCTTTTCCTCACTTTGCGACCTCGGCTCCAAGGCGGCCGGCGATGGCCGAATACAGACGCAAATCGAGAAGGCCTTCGCCGGCCTCGGGCTGGTGATGGAATTTTTTGGCCGACTCATTCTTGAAATGGCTCGCCCGCATTGCAGAATCCCGATCGAGCTGACTGCCGTCGAGGTTGCGCCTTCGCAGCGCGGGCGGGAGATGATTTCGATAGATCTTTCCGAATACGGCGACCCACTGCCGACGCGCACGGTGCGGTTGCCATTCAGTGGATATCTCAAGCCTTGGCAACAATCCTACGCCGTCGGCGAGGATAACATCGGCAAGATCGGGCCGATCATTTTCGTGCCTGCGAACGAATCTGAAACAGAAGGTGCCGTGGCCGCCATGCGAGACCCGGAGAGGGCCGCGCGCTGGGCGGAGCACTTCTCGACCGATATTCCCGATGCCACCTCCGGCACAGGCGAGCTAATCAGGGAATACGAAACATCCAACCTCCGCGGCTTCCACGATTTTTTTTACTCCAGACACCACGACCCCGTGGCAAGTTGGCCGCACACCTATGACCACACGCCCTTGCAGAACCTGCCCGAGGGCGTTCGCGATGCTCTGCTTTTTCCGAACGATCTCCTACTTCGCCCAACGAGCATTCGAGCAGTGACAGAAACTTTGGTATCCAGAGGCTGGCATCCCCGGCATGTCGCCGGACTCATCCGCTCGAAATTCGAACGCGACTATGGCTGGGGCAACCAGTGGAAAGACTACTCACCCAGCATGCGGGCGGATTTCTATGTGAGGATTTTTTCGGGCTTGAAAACAAGCGTTGCCGAAGACGCCGATGCCATTGCTGAAGCGGAGCTGGAGCAATGGCCCAGACCACATTTTGAAAGGGTTCTCGTATGACAAACTGGCCGATCGGACTTTCCACCGGGTGCTTTTACATGACAAATATTCTCGACTGCCTGGAAACGATCCGCGCGAGCGGCTTCAGCATGATCGAGGTGGTTTTTTCCCCAGCGCATCTGGATTACAAAAACACAGCCGCCGTGCGCGAGGCCGCCGCCAAAATCGACTCGCTCGGGATGGAGGTCTACTCCTTCCATGCCCCCTTCGCGACAGACATCGACATTTCCTCACCTGATGCGGGATGCCGCGAATACGCGCTGGATGAGATTCTCAAGGCCGTCGAAGCCGCTGCCGTTCTGGGAGTGCACTATTTTGTCATCCATCCAGGACCTGAAAATGCCGATATCCCCTCGCGCGAGGAGCGCCTCGTGCGGATCGAAAATGTCGTCTCCGTCCTCAATCGCGTCGCCATGCGATGCAGCGAGGTCGGCATTCGCTGCGTGCTCGAAAACAAACTCCCGCACCTGCTCTTCGGGAATTCGAGCGATATCGTCTGGATCCTTGGCGCGCTCGAAACCAACCAAGTCGGTGCCTGCCTCGATACCGGCCATGCGTTTCTCTCCGGCGAACTCTACAACCTCGTTTACAAGCTCACGCCCTACCTGCGCATGCTCCATGTGCACGACAACCGCGGCCACTCGGATGAGCACTGCCCGCCCGGCGATGGTCGCATCGACTGGGGAGCCTTCCTGCGCGAACTGATCCAAGTCCATTTCCACGGCGCCTTCATTCTGGAAATCGCCGGCGGCAAGGAACCCGAGCAAATCATGGCCAGCGCCCGTAGAGGCCGTTCCTTTTTAAGAGAACACGCCCGCCGCCTCACGCTCGAGATGTCCGCGCCAGTGCCACACAGATAAGGCGACTGCTCTTTCTGTCCAAGCATGACGAAATTGTAACACTCCATTCATTGAAGCGGGGCGCTGCGGAAACATGATTTGCGCCACGCAAGTGACTCATTCGTTTCACCATCTCAAAAAACAAAGCGCATTCTCGCTCTTGGAGCTTCTTGCCGTTACAGCCATCCTTGCCCTGATTGCTGGTTTGCTCGCGCCAGCATTGCAAGGCCTCACCAGCCCAGCTGGACGCAAGGGCGCCGTCACCATCGTCATGAACACCCTCGAGCAAGCCCGTGTCTCCGCCATCGAAACCGGCCGCGAAGTCGTTGTTGTTTTTTGGAAAAAAAATGGAACCGATGAATCCCAACCCGATGAGCAGGACGCCATGCTCATCCTACGAAAAAATGATGCCGAAGCATGGGAACCCATCACCCGCTGGATCAAGCTCCCACGCGGCGTTCTTTTCCATGGCGAGGATGAGGATTCCAAAATTCTCTATGACAACTCGGGATTGGAAGCCGTGTGCGACACAAGCATCGACTCTCTGCCCGGAAAGCCTGCCAAAAACACCCTCGGCGCCGTCCATTTCTCGCCCACCGGTGCAGTCCAACTGCCCAGCACATCCAACGGCCTCCGCATCGCCCTCACGGAAGGCCAGCGCGCAGCGGATCAGACTCTCATCGTCAACAAACAAAAAGACTGTGGACACGAAATCATCTCTCTCGCCCGCTACACGGGCCGTGCCACACTGGATGTCAGCATGTTGTAAGTTTCTGGCATGACGCAGGCAAAAAGCCACTTCCGACCTGCTCCCCCTCAAATCCAAAAAGATTCTCCTGCATTTTCCTTGGTCGAAGTCGTGATCGCTCTCGGCATCATATCTTTCGCCGTCATTGCCATCGTCGGCATGCTCCCCGTGGCCTTGAAATCCTCACAAGACAGCATGCGCGAAACGGATGCCACACTGATCGCACAGAGGATTTTTTCAGAACTCAAAACCGGATCCAGCGGCAACAGATCCGTCACCACAGACCCCGACGGAATCTCGACCCACAATATCAACCTCGCCGCGAACAGCACAAACTACCTCGCCTTCACACAAGACGGCACAGTGCAAACGCATACAAATTCAGCCAACCCGACCCCCTCCTACGACTTCTACGCTCAAATCTCCATCTCTACAAATACGGGCCTCACCAACCTCGCCCGCGTGCAAATCGACATCACCCACCCTCCTTCCGCCCCGCCCACAGCAAGAGCAACGAACTCGTTTGTAACGCTTTTAGGTTTTTAGACAGAATGAACACTTACTCAAAGCATTCCGAAACAAGCGCCATGGAACGGGTTAATTCGTGTTTTCAAGACCCGATCGGCATGAGCAGCCCGTTGGCGACCACATCTGAAACATCTCTCGACTGGACTCCTCAACAGGTCTCGTCAAAAATTTTTCTGATTAGAGGCCAGCATGTGCTGCTTGATAATCACTTGGCTTCAATGTATGGCGTCGAAACCAAGGCATTGAACAAGGCCGTCGGTAGGAATTTAAATCGTTTCCCCAACCATTTTCGTTTTCAACTCACCCCAAAGGAGTGGAGCAACTTGAGGTTCCAACTTGGAACCTCAAGTGATACCCACGGCGGACGGCGTTTTGCGCCTTATGTATTCACCGAGCAAGGTGTTGCCATGCTGTCAGCGATCTTGAACAGCAAGCGAGCTGTGCAGGTAAGTATCAAGATCATGGATACTTTTGTCGAGATGCGCCGCTTCTTCCTGCAAAACGCCGACCTTTTTCAAAAAGTAGAGCGAATTGAAATCCGGCAACTCGAACACATCGCCGAAAGCGATGAGAAATTCAACAAACTTTTCAATGCCTTGGATGGTCACCTCTCATCCGACACTCCAAGGCAAGGGGTCTTTTTCGACGGTCAAATTTTCGACGCTTACTCACTGACCTGCAGACTTATCCGCAGTGCTAAAAAATCCATCGATCTCATCGACAATTATATCGATGAATCTGTGCTGACGATGCTGAGCAAACGAAATCAAGGTGTCTCCGCCAGCATCCATATGGCGAAGCCCTCGAAACAACTCCAACTTGATCTGGAAAAACACAATTCCCAATACCCGCCCATCCATCTCCAAATCGCGGATGGCTGGCATGACCGATTTTTAATCATTGATCATCAAGAATTTTATCACATAGGCGCATCATTGAAGGATCTTGGAAAGAAATGCTTTGCTTTCTCAAAATTGGAAGCCCTCAAACCCGATATCCTTCAAAAATTTCCAATAGGCCAGCCAACCTCATTATGAAGGCCAACGAAATTGCATCGAGTGGTTTTGCCTTGCCTTGCATCCTCGCACTTATCCCATCAGAAGTCCCACGCTTGGTGTTAGCCGCAAGGTGCAAAAAACAACACTCAAAGGGATGCGTGCCATCCGCCTTTTCCTTATTGGAAGTCCTTGTCGCCATATCGGTTCTATCCGTCCTCCTCGTCATCCTTCTCAACATCGTCCAAAATGCCACAAGCCTCTGGCGCGGCGCGGAAAACAAGGTCGACGCTTACCGCGAGGCGCGGGCGGCTTTGCAGGTGATGTCCTCCGACTTGAAAAACATTCTGCCAACGACAAATGCCGATTTTTTCCGCACGAATCTCACGAACACACCCAACATCGGTTTTCTCGCCGCGCTGCCCATCAGTTCGCAAGACACAACATCCAGCAAAAGCGATATTTGTGCCATTGGTTACTTCGTTGCCTACGACAACAAAAGCCCCGTCGCAGGCGATAATGGACGCCAGTCCTACAACCTCTACCGCTACTTTGTC
>JBIKUM010000348.1:0-2867 GCA_044347585.1 Terrimicrobiaceae bacterium | reverse complement strand
GCAACCATGGGCTTGGCAATCTACGCGGTGATTTTGTTTTTTGTCGCCGCCGACCTCGCTTGGCAACGCTTCCAATTGCACCGTCTCAACAACGAACTGAAATCTATCGAAGCAGTCTCAACGGAGGCGCAACAACTCGTGACCGAGTGGAAGCAATTCCGGTCCGCCATCGATCCCCAAGCCTTCGCAATAGACCAACTCGCGGCTGTCGCGACCGAAATCCCAGGTGAGCAAGTGCGCCTGACCCAATACAACTACGACAAGGGCCGTCTTTCGATTGCCGGAGAGGCGACGGATGTCTCGCAGGCCTATGAATTTTTTGAGCGAGTGAAAAAATCCCCACTCTTGCAGGATTATGATTGGACATCCGGCCAACCGCAATTGGCAGGCCGCAACAAGGTGAGATTTGAAATGGAAGGAGCACGACCCGATGCGAAAACTGGCGAAGAGTGAAACACGCTTGCTCCTGATCTTCGGCGCGGCCGTCTTTCTGGCGGTGAATCTTTTTGCCGTTCGGGCCTGGTTGAACCACCGTGCGGGCGTATTGGCAGCGATTTCAGAAGCGCGCTCCGCCATCTCCACATCCCGCTCCTGGATCACAGCCGCCGAGGCGCTGGAGCCAGCGAAAGACTGGATGCAACAACACCCCTTGCCTGTTGAAAAACAGGATGCCGCCAATACAGGACTTCTCAACATTGTGCGCAACATGGCTGAAAAATCAGGCCTAAAAATCGCGGAGGAAACCCTTCTCCCCGGCGAGGAGGCCGACGGAGCACGCGCGGCGGTTCTTCAAACGAAGATCACTGGTCCCTTCTCCGGCGTGGCGACTTTTTTATTCGATATTCAAAATCCGACATCCTGGCGCTCGGTGGAAAAAATGATGATCCGAAGTGACAACGAGCCACCCAATGTGGTTGTGGAAATGGAAATACGACAGTATTTCCGACCGGTAGACTCAAACCCCGCGCCAACCGCCACCGAATGAGAATACCGCTCGCAATTTTATTTTTTTCGACGGCGCCTGCGCTAATGCAGGCGGCGGGTGACGCTCCTTGGATGGAACAGCGTTCAATGGAAAAGTTTCAGGTCCTGCTCAACCGCTCACCTTTTTCGCTCCCCACAGCCGAAGAAACGGCTCCCGTAGCCGACCGTTTTTTTCTCACAGGAGCGGCCACCATCAATAACGAGGCCGTGGTTTTCGTTTTGGATAAAAACACTCAGGTTCGGCACATGCTCGGCATTAAGCCTGATGCCGCAAACAACCAACTCTTAGACTACAAACCGGATTCAAACCCCAAAAACATGAGCGCACGCATTCGCATCGAAGGTCAAGAAACGACCATTCGTTATGCCGAAGTCCCCGCAGAGGCTCAACCCGCACCACAGATGCCGATGAACCCCCAATTACCTCAGCAGCCCGGAACACCACAGCCACAAGGCGCCGCAACCGTTCAACCCGCCACAACGAATGGAAACGAACCGCCACGACGCGTCATCCGTCGCCGAGTGATTTCCGGCCAACCACCAGCCGCCCAGCCCGTCCCTAATCAATGAAAAGCCACTTCCTTCCTGTCATTCCCACTCTGCTTCTTTGTGCCATGCCCCTTGTAGCACAGGTGCCTCAAGTGTTGCCTCCGGGTGCGCCTGTCACCCCAACGCTCGCGCCACCGGCGCCCGCCAAGCCGCCCGAATCTGTCAGCATCACATTTCCGCGCAACTCGGTCCTGGATGTCATTTCCTTTTACGAAACGCTCACCGGCAAGCGCATCATCCGCGACTCGAACCTCGCCGGTCAGGAACTCTCGATCATGGTTGCCAAGCCGGTCAGCCGCGAGGACGCCATCGGGATTATCGAGAGCTCCCTCTTGATGAACAACTACAGCATCGTGCCGGTTGACGATCAGACGATCAAAATCCTCGGCCCGAGCCGCGCACCGCGCACAGAGGGCCTTCCTCTCCTGAGCGAGGTTCAGTCCCTGCCGGCTGATGGAGACAAGGTGCTGAGTTTTTACAAGCCCCTCTCCTTCATTTCGCCTGAGGAAGCCATCGCCGTCGTGCAAGGCGTGGTGCAGATCAATGCCTATGGTTCCGTGGTTCCTGTTCCAAATACCAACGCCATCATCCTCACAGATAAAACCCCCGTCATCCGAAAAGCCCTCGGCATTCTGGACCTGATCGATGTCGAACCGGCCCGGGTCGTCACCGAGTTCGTTCAACTCCAGCGCGCCAATGCAGAACGCGTTGTTGAAATGCTGGACGAAATGTTCGGAAAGGAGGATCCCGCGAAGGCGAAAGGCCCAAGCACCCAGCAAACCCCCGCCACCCCGCAAAATCCCGAAGCCCCGCAAGCCGCAGGGACGGCCTCGGGCGCCCGCTACGAAAACCGCCTCATCTCCGGAAAAGCCAAATTCCTTGCTGACAAACGCACCAATCGCATCCTCGTCGTAACCCGCGTGGAGAATTACCGCTATGTGCGCGATGTCATTTCGCAACTCGATTCCGCCGGAAATTTTGAGCAACCGCTCACGCGCGTTCTGAATTTTGTCCCTGTCAACGATGTCTTTCCGGTTCTCACAGATATGCTTTCAGATAAGGATTCTGAAACACAAAACGGCAACAACCAAGGCTCCCAAAACAACTCAAACAACAATCCACTCAGTCAGAACTCAAACAACAATTCCTCCGGAGGTCTCGGCGGCATCGGTGGCGACGGCATCAACAAACCCGATCGCCTTAGCAATGAAACCCAACAAGGCGCCCCGCAATCCGCCACCATCGGGGAAATCCGACTCATCGCGGACAATAACTCCAACAGCATCATCATATTTGGCCCACCTGAAAGCAAAGCCCGCGCCAAGCAGATTCTG
>JBIKUM010000584.1:0-3263 GCA_044347585.1 Terrimicrobiaceae bacterium | reverse complement strand
GACGCTGGCCTCGCCGGGCTACATCGCCCAGCACGGCCAGCCGCGCCAGCCCTTGGACCTGCGCCACCATGAATGCCTGATCTACGCCAGGGACACTGCGACCAGCACCTGGGCCTACCGCGATGGCTCGCAGACCGTGCAGGTGCCGGTGCGCGGGCGCATCGTGGCGAACAACGGCGCCGCGCTCATGGAGGGGGCCTCGCGCGGCATGGGCATGGCCTGCCAGCCGGACTTCATCGCTGCGCCTTATCTGGCCAGCGGCCGTGTGCAGGCTGTGCTGCAGGATTTCGAAATGCCGCCGCTGGGCATCTACGCGGTGCTGCCCAGCAACCGCTACATCCCGCACCGGGTGAGCGTGCTGATCGAGCACCTGGCGCGGGTGCTCGGATCAACGGCCGGCATCAGCCCTTGAGCGGGCCTTTCTGCAGCACGACCACCAGCTCGGGCACCAGGGTTTGGGGGTCAACCGCCTCGCAGGCGGCCAGGGTCGCCTGCAAAGCCTGCGCGGCCGCGTCGTGCGCGCCTGCGCCTTGTGCCATGTCGGCGTAGTAGCCCACCAGGTCTTTGAGGGCGTTGCCCATCTAAAAACGCAGGCCGGACGTTTCCAGGTCTTCCAGAGAGGACGAGATCGGCTCGGCGTACATTTGTACAGAGCATGGGGTACTCATTTCGCCACCTCCGATTTAGTTACTTGCTCTGACCCCTGACTGTTGACGCCGTCGAGCCTTGTGGCCTCAATTTTTAGGCCTTCCTTTTCAGGCAAATGCCAATACCGCTTCCACGCGCCAACCCGGTAGAGCTGTGCTCCATCATGTTGGCGCCGATTGAAAACTGACCACCTGTGCCGAATGAAAATTGACCAGGGGCTTTTGCTGGCTTGAATCGAGCCAGCTGTGGATAACTATACTGGTTTATTGTTTTATGTGTTCTCGTTTTCATGCTGAACACCGTCAAGGGCGTAGCCCGAAGCGGTGGTCAGCATGACCGATTAGAACGGCTCTACCTCCTCATGGTCGGGTTGCATAGGCTGCGCTGATACAACACGCTGGCTCATTTCACGCGCTTTAATCTGACGCTTGGCTTTACCGCTGCTATGCAGAAAGCGGTAAGACTGATTGCCCGTTTCAACGATGTGGCAGTGATGGGTGAGTCGATCGAGCAGCGCTGTGGTCATCTTGGCATCGCCAAACACGTGTGACCATTCAGCAAAGGTCAGGTTGGTTGTGATGATCACACTGGTGTGCTCATAGAGCGTGGACAGTAAGTGAAACAGCAAGGCGCCGCCCGCTTGACTGAAGGGCAGGTAACCCAACTCATCAAGGATCACTAAATCGAGCCGAGCAAGGCTTTGTGCAATCCGCCCCGTTTTATGCATGAGTTTCTCGTGCTCCAAGGCGTTGACCAGATCGACCGTGGGGTAAAAGCGCACCTTTTTACCGTAACGCGTCACCCCCGAGATCCCAATGGCTGTAGCCAGATGGGTTTTGCCCGTTCCAGGCCCGCCGATAAGTACGACATTGTGGGCTTGTTCGGTCCAGGCAAGCTGAGCAAGTTTGAGCACCAAGGCTTGATCAACGGTTGATGCCGAAAAATCAAACCCCGCAAGGTCGCGGTGCAACGGAAAGCGCGCTACCTTGATCTGATGGGCAATCGAACGCATGGCTCGGTTGGTGTCTTCGGCCTGCAGTAAATGTTCCACTACCCGAGGCACCAGAAGTCCCTAGGCCCGAGAGTTCGGAGGACGACTAGCCCCGGAATCGTTCAATCGGTACTGCGCCAAGACCCCAAGTTTTCTCCTCCCCCCTCCTGCCGTACCACTGCAAAAAAGTCAGGAGGTTCTGAGACGAAACGGGGTTTGAGACGGATTTGGGGGTGGGTGGACATGGGGTCAGTCAGGAGCCCATAGCAAGAAGCCCCGCGTGGTGCGGGGCTCTGAGCGCCTGACAACCCGACTGAGCGAGTTAGCAGGACTTGATCTGGCGGGCCAAAAGAGATTGTTTAACTGGCTCGCTCAGCTTTCTCACCTCTTTCTATTTTTTGGTGGGGTCGGGGATTCGAACTTCCCTCCCCTCCTCGGTTTCGTTTTCACCCCACCGTGAGACTGCCGTGACCCGAATCAAGTTGCTGGCAAGTTTGTCGGTCCATCGCACACACAGCCACTAGATGTAAGTCCGACGGTTCAGTCTTCGGCGGCAGGCCATCATGCTGACCGCCGAGCTTGGCGCCGAGCCGCTACCGTTTTGCCTGTTACGCTTGGCGACACGTTCATCGTTGACGAAATACCCCTCGAGAATGGACCATACTGATCAGTACTACAAGCAGTTCGCGGCCGAGTTTTTCCGCTCGACCGTCGGCGTCGACATGTCAGCTATCTACCAACGGTTCCTCGCTCGACTAAAGCCTGGAGCCCACATTCTCGATGCTGGCTGCGGCTCGGGACGTGATGCCAAGGCCTTCGCCGCGGTTGGCTTCCGGGTCACTGCCTTCGACGCGTCACCAGATTTGGCGCGTCTGGCTAGCGACCACTGCGGCTTCGAGGTCGCAGTTCGGCGCTTCGAGGATATCGCCGAAGTTGAAGCGTTCGACGGCATCTGGTGCTGCGCTAGTCTGCTTCACGTACCGCTGACCGCGATACCGACCACCCTCGACCGGCTGTGGTGCGCGCTGCGCCCCGCCGGCACCTTATATGTCAGCTTCAAACACGGCACAGGCGAACGCGAGTATGGCGGGCGCCGATTCACAGATGCCGATGAAACTACGCTGCGGCAATGGTTAAGCCGATGGCCTGATCTGCATCAGCTCGACGTGTGGCTCACCGACGACCAGCGACCTGATCGAACCGAACGCTGGACTAACGCGCTTGCCACCCGCAAGCCCGAGCAGAACAAGCGGCTGGTGACCGGTGGCGCCGACCACTTCCTGCCCCACCTCTCCGAAGCGTTCACCTGGGCAACGCAGACCGACCTGGCGGTCGCGTTCATAAAAACCACGGGTCTGCGGCTCCTGCTACCCGACCTAGAGGCGATGGTCGAGACCGGTGCTCCCCAGCGCGTTCGCGTTCTCACCAGCGACTACCTCGACATCACCGATCCCGAGGCCTTGCGCTTGCTGTTACTGTTGCAGGAGCGCGGTGCCGAGGTACGCGTCTACACGACTCAGGAAGGCAGCTTTCATCTCAAGGCCTACATCTTCGCCAAGCTAAACGGGCAGTCGCTCGCGGCAGGGGTCGCGTTCATCGGCTCAAGCAACATCAGCCGGCAGGC
>JBIKUM010000489.1:0-3267 GCA_044347585.1 Terrimicrobiaceae bacterium | reverse complement strand
TTCGCCACCAGCGTCGGGATGCCGATGCCGAGGTTGACGTACATGCCGTCGTGCACTTCCTGCGCAATGCGGCGCGCGATTCCGTTCTTATCCAGCATGGTCGGGAGCGGTTGCGGGCCGGACGGTGCGCTGTTCGATGCGCTTTTCGTAGCGAGCGCCTTGGAAGATGCGTTGCACGAAGATGCCCGGGGTGTGGATGGAGTTGGGGTCGAGTGCGCCGGCGGGAACGAGTTCCTCGACTTCGGCCACCGTGATGCGTCCCGCCATGGCCATCAAGGGGTTGAAGTTGCGCGCAGTGCCTTTGTAGACCAAATTCCCCGCCGTGTCTCCCTTCCACGCCTTGACGAACGCGAAGTCCGCAGTAAGCGCGTGCTCGAGGATGTGGGGTTTGCCGTCAAACTCGCGGACTTCCTTTCCGGCGGCGACTTCGGTGCCGTAGCCCGCGGGAGTGAAAAAGGCCGGGATGCCTGCTCCTCCCGCCCGGCAACGTTCGGCGAGTGTGCCCTGTGGGATGAGCTCGACGTCCAGTTCACCGCTCAGCATTTGGCGCTCGAACTCCTCGTTTTCGCCGACGTAGGAGCTGATCATGCGGCGGATTTGGCGGGAAGCCAGCAGCTTCCCGAGCCCAAACCCATCGACGCCCGCGTTGTTCGATATGCACGTCAACCCGGACACCCCGAGCCGCTCGAGCTCGGCGATGCAATTCTCCGGGATACCGCACAGGCCGAAGCCGCCGAGCATCAGGGTCATTCCGTCGCGCATCCCGGCGCAGGCGGCCTCTGGACCCGAAACTACCTTCGATATGGCCATGTTATTCGAATAGTTCTTCGTCGTCCACGATGATCTCCTCTGCCTCGATTGCGCGGACCAGCCGCCGGCAATCCACGGAGTCTGCGCCGAGCGACACCGAATACCGGAAGTCGTTCCGCGGGAAGTCAATCGCGTCGTTGTCGAGCACCCCGCGCATAAAGTACCCGAAGATGGGGAGGGCGGTGTTCGCGCCGCTGCCCAGTGTGAGCGATGAGAATCGAACGGCCGGGTCTTGTGCTCCGACCCACACGCCTGTTGCCAGTGCTGGAGTCATGCCGATGAACCAGCCGTCGGTGTGGTTTTGGGTCGTCCCTGTTTTCCCAGCGAGCGGGATGCGGATGCCGTCGTAGTCACGTTCAGCCCAATCTCCCCGCAGCCGCATGCCCGTTCCGCCCCGGCGCCCGCTTTCGGGGTTCACCGCGCCATCGACCACTCCTTTCATCATTTCGACCACCACGGCGGCGGTTCGCGGGTCGATACCTTGGCGGATTTCCGGATCTGGAGTGTAGATGGCATTGCCAAACTTGTCCTCAATTCGCACAATGAACCGCGGTGCTACATAGACTCCCTCGTTCGCAAGGGCAGCTAATGCAGCAGTCATCTCCTTGAGCGTCAATTCCGCTGATCCGAGTGCGATAGAAGGCGCCCGAGGAATCTCACTCTCGATACCCAAATCGCGCGCCACCTGGATGACTGCATCAGGCCCGTAATCCTTGATAAGCTTAGCGGAAATGGTGTTCATGGAGTTCGCGAGTGCGTACTCGAGCGTCACCATGTTCCCGTACTGGAAATCCGCGTTGTCCGGACACCAATCGGGGTACCCGTTGCCCATCGGAATGCAAATCTTCTGGTTCGGGAGCTCTGTGCACCGCGACAGCCCGCGCTGCAGTGCTGCGGCATAAACGAACGGCTTGAACACCGAGCCGACTTGGCGGCGGCTTTGGCCTACGTTGTCGTATTTGAAGCTCCGGTAATCGATTCCGCCTACCCAGGCCTTGATGTGCCCCGTAGTGGGTTCGATGGCAATCAAACCCGCATGCAAAATTGCCTTGTGGTACATGATGGAGTCCATCGGCGACATGACAGTGTCCAGCGGCCCGCCGTGGCTGAAAACGCGCATGGCCACCGGCGTATCGAATTCCCTGTCAATCTCTCCTTCCGATAACTTGGGCCACGTGTGGCTGCATCCACCGGCGTCTTCGTTGCAATGCCAAACCGGTTTTCCGTCTTCTCGGCTCGATTCAATGTAATTCTCTGGCCTGTTGCATTCGGGGCACATCGTGCCGGAGGCGAATTGGTACCGGCGGCTCTCTTTCATCGCCCGGCGCAAATTCGCTTCCCGTTGCTTCGGATCAATGCCCTTGAAGAAGGGGTAATCCTCTTTCGGTCTGCGCTTTACATCCTTTGCAAAGGCTTCCTGCAGCTCCGTTGCCAAATGAGCTTTCACGGCCGATTCGGCAGACTGCTGCATCCGACTATCGATGGTGGTGAAAATGTTCAGGCCATCGCGGTACAGGTCGTAGGGGGAGCCGTCGGACTTTGCGATTTTGTAGCTACCGTCCTCGTTTTTCTCCTCGAGCAAGCGAGTGACTTCCGCCCGCAGAATTTCCCGGAAGTACGGCGCTGTGCCTTCGTCGTGGCTGACAATCTGGAAGTTAAGCCCTAACGGGGTTGCCCGCAGGCTGTCGTAGGCTTCTTCTGTGAGCTTGCCGTAGCGCTCCATTTGGTTCAACACCACCTCCCGCCGCTCCATGACCCGTTCCGGTCGACGCATCGGATTGTACAGGGAGCTGTTCTTCAACATGCCCACGAGCATAGCCGATTCCTGGACATTTAAATCTTTGACGTCTTTGTCAAAGTAGACGTTCGCGGCGGACCGGATGCCGACGGCTTGATTCAAGAAGTCGTACCGGTTCAGGTACATGGCCAGAATCTCCCCCTTCGTATAGTAGCGCTCCAGACGGGAAGCAATGATCCACTCTCGGGGCTTTTGCAGCAGGGCCCGCTCGATAAGATTTGACGATTCGTATTCCTCCGTGAAGAGCAACTTCGCGAGCTGCTGGGTGATGGTGCTTCCGCCCCCGCGTGTGCCCAAGAACATAACTGCACGAGCAAGTGACCGGAAATCGATGCCGCTGTGCTCGCTAAACCGCACATCTTCCGTACAAATGAGCGCATCGACGAGGTGCTGCGGAATCTCATCAAAGCGGACGTCCGAACGGTTTTCCTGGTAATAGCGCCCGATAATCCGGCCGTCCACGGCATAAATGCGCGTGGCCAAATCCGTCTTCGGATTCGTCAATGCGTCGGTATCCGGGAGAGGTCCGATCAGCGCCACGAGGGTCAGCAGTGCAAACCCAAGCAACGGGGAAAGCCCGATCCACCAGAACCACTTTTTAAATTTCTCTCGCGGGGGGAGTTGCCTGCGGGACCCCGGCCGCTTCGCGAATGCGCTGC
>JBIKUM010000041.1:0-12463 GCA_044347585.1 Terrimicrobiaceae bacterium | reverse complement strand
CTTCTCCGATGCCGATCTCGATTCCGCTGCCGTGGCGGTCGCCGATGGCATGTGCCTCACCGCAGGTCAGCGATGCAATGCGACATCGCGAGTTCTTGTCGAACGACAAGTCGCGGATGCATTTTTGCAGTGCCTCACGGTTGCGATCGCCCGTTACCAACCGGGAGACCCCATGAACGAAAATACGCTCCTCGGGCCACTGATCAGCTTTGCAGCCCACGAGCGCTATGAGCGACTTATCTCCTCAAGTGTGGGGGACTGGATTGTTCCCGGAGGTATTCTTGAAAAAATCAGCCCTGAGATGCATGGGTATTATGTTCTGCCCGCAGTGGTCGTCGCTGGTGATGTTGCCGCTCTGGACGAATCGCCTCTGGCAAAGGCGGAAACTTTCGCGCCGATTTTGGTGGTCGAGATTTTCGAGGGGGAGGAGTCGGCGATCCGTCGCCACGAGGCTTGGGATTTCGGTCTCACGGCGAGTGTCTTCACTTCCGACGCCGAGCGGTTTTCACGGGTAGGCTCCAGGTTGTCTGTCGGCAACCTTTACCAAAATCTTCCCACGACCTTTTCGCCATCCACCCTGCCATTCGGTGGATGGGGAACTTCAGGCAATGGTCATCCCGGCGGTCGCGGTTTCGTGCGTTTTGCCGTGCAGGAACAGGCGATCCAGTGGAAAACTTGAGCGATCCATGAAACGCGGATTCCTCGACAAACTCATCGACCGACTTCCTCTCGTTCAGCCTGGCGAGGTGCAGAATTACCTCGTTGAAATCGCCCGCGAGAAGGGATTTCTCGAGACCATTTTCAACGCGATTCTTGAAGGTGTCATTGTCACTAACCCCAAGGGCCGCATTCTATATCTCAACAGGGCTGCGTGTGGTTTTTTCGGCATTGAATCCGATGCAAGCCTCGGGAAGCCCTTGGCCGAGGTTGTGCGAGGTATCGATTGGGAGGCATTGAGCGGTCCGAGGGCCGAGATTGTGAGCCGCGACCTCGAAGTCTTTTATCCTGATAACCGCCTTTTGAATTTTTATGTGGTTCCGTTGTTGAGCGATGAGGGGGATGGACACAAACCCGAGGCGGTTGGTCGCGCGGTCATCCTTCGTGACATCACACAGACCCATCGGGACACGCAGGAGGCGATCGAAGTCGAAAAGTTTTCCGCCCTCACCATGTTGGCAGCAGGCGTCGCCCATGAAATTGGGAATCCTCTCAACTCGCTCAATATCCACCTTCAACTCATGCAGCGCAATTTGGAGAAGGCTCCGCCAAAACTCCGCGCCAAACTCGAGGAGTCGGTTCTCGTGGCCCGCAGCGAGGTTTCGCGCCTCGACAATATCATTACACAATTTCTCCGTGCCATCCGTCCACAAAGCCTGAATCCAGAACCCTCGGATATCAATCGCATCGTCGATGAGGTTTTTGAGTTCTTGCATGTCGAAATCCAAGACCGCGATGTGCTCGTCGAGAAGCAGCTTGAGCAGGGATTGCCGCTTCTTCAGATCGACCGCGACCAGATCAAGCAGGCCTTCTACAACATCTGTCGCAATTCTTTTCAGGCCATGAACTCGGGCGGCATCCTGCGCGTCAGCACCTCCTCTGATGCCTCGCATGTGCAGGTGGTCTTCACGGATTCCGGTGGAGGTATCTCGCCGGAAAACATAACCCGCATTTTCGAGCCTTATTTTACAACAAAATCCGGTGGAAATGGACTGGGTCTTCTCATTGTCAGGCGCATCGTTCGAGCCCACGGCGGGGAAGTCATTCTCGAAAGCTCTCCCGGACGCGGACTCACGGTCAGAATCCTCCTGCCAAGGGCCGACCAGCGCGTGCGTTTCCTCGAGCAGGGCACCGTCGAATCCAAAAATGAATAACGAACTCCATCACTTCCACGATCAAGCCAGTGCCAGCTACAAGGCCGGTTGCCGCACGCCCTCTCAAATCCTTCCCGAGGCCGAGCTCGAAACGCTCGCGAAGTTCGGCATCACGCCGCAATTTCTCTACGACGCGGTGGATGATCTCGCCCGCTATGGCGAGCCAAGCAAGGATGTGTTTGTGGAGCTTGCCCAAATGCGGGCTGTTTATTTTCAGACAATCCTGCATGGACTCCATCCCGCGCGGATCGTTCAAGAGCGGGAATTGCCACCCAAATCCGCCGAATTCCAAGGAGTCGCCTGGCTGCCTCGTATTATCCGGAAGGCCCAGTGCTTTTTGGAAGGATGTCTCTGCGACGACATCATGTATGGCTGCGCCGGTGATCGCTCATTTTTGAAAAAATACAACGCCACCTTGCCGGCCTTTCTGACTGTTGTGCGCGACTCGCACGGCGACCCTTCGCAAGCATTGCTCTATCTGACCAAGGCAGGTTGCGAGTGAATACAAAAGGTAGCAAAGTCGGTTTTGTCGGCGTCATCAAAAGTGAGTTGGCGCTCTGGGTTGGAATTTTTGCAGTGCTTGTTTTTTATACGAGCAGTCCCGCTTTGTTTGGCGGCCCAGGGAACCCATGGTCCGCAGCGGGATCTTTTGTGGCGATCTTTGGAATCATGCTTTGGCTTTCCTTTGGTGTCGTCCACCACGCCGAATGCCTGGCTGTAAAACTCGGCGAGCCTTACGGGACGCTCATTCTCACACTTTCGGTCATATCAATCGAAGTGGTCATGATTTGCGCCCTCATGCTGAACGGGGCTGAAAATCCGACACTGGCGAGGGACACAATGTTTTCTGTGCTCATGATTGTCTTGAACGGCATGCTTGGTTTGACGCTTTTGCTCGGTGGGTTGCGTCATCACCGGCAAGTGTTCAACCTTGAAGGTGCCAGGAGTTATCTCATCGTTCTCTCATGTCTGGCCTTCCTTGCCCTGGTTTTGCCGACCTTCAGTAGGACAGGCGGAGTCGGGTCGGCCTCGCCAATGGTTTTTGGATTTGTGGCCCTCGCATCCATCGGCCTGTATGGGATTTTTTTGTTTCTCCAATCCACCCGCCATCGCGACTTTTTTGAGCACCCTTCGGAAGAGGGGGAGTTGGGCGACGACCACGGGCACGGCCATCTGCAAACGCATTCCACCGCGTATCACGCTGTTTTTCTCGTCCTTTCGCTTCTGCCAATCGTTCTTCTTTCCAAAAAAATTGCAGTCTTGCTGGAGTTCGGTATCGCCGCTCTGCATGCTCCCCAAGCCCTGGCGGGCTTCGTTGTCGCCTTGCTCGTTCTGGCTCCCGAGGGGTTGGCCGCCTGCAAGGCCGCTCTTCAGAACATGCTTCAGCGCTCAGTGAATATCGTCCTCGGTTCTGCGCTCGCCACTATTGGACTCACGGTTCCAGCCGCTCTGGCTATCAGCGCTATCACATCCAAGCACATCATTCTGGGACTTGGTCCGGTGGAGTTGGTCCTCCTCCTTGCGACATTCTTTTCATCCCTCTTGGTCTTTGCGGGAAACCGCACGAACATGCTCGCAGGTGCGGTGCATCTGGTCCTCTTTGCCGCCTACGCGGTTTTGATTTTCGATTGATGGGATCCCAATATCCCGGCTCCCGCTCGCGTATCGGCAAGTTGTTTTCGAAAGGCCACGGGCGAGGTTTTTCGCGAGCGGGTGAAGGCGTGGGTGAAGTGGTAGCGGTCGCAAAAACCGCAATCGGAGGCGATTTCCTCAATGCTTTTGGCACTGTGGTGAAGGAGAAGGCAGGCGGCCTCGATCCGGCGTTCGCGCGCGTAGAGTGCAGGCGTGTGCCCCGTGCGCTCGCGAAAAAGTCGGATGAAGGCGTTGGTATTCATCCCGGCCTCCTTTGCGAGTTGGGAAATGCAGGGAACGCCTGGAATCTGGGCTTCGATCTTTTGGATGGCTGCCTGGACGCGGGCATCCATATCGGCAGGCCCTGCCCATTTCCCGGGTGTCAGTCGTGCCAATTGGCTGGCGACGAGGGATGCTACCTGACACGCGCAGGAGGCGGGGTTTTTCTCCAGCAGGGCATGATTCACGGCTTTCAGGTCGGATAGGTTCGCTTTCAGCACCTCTGCCTCTCCGGCAGTCCAAGTTAGCGATGTGAGAAAATGAACATAAAAATGATTCACCGTGCCCGTGAGGCGTGTTATGAAAGGAACCTCGGGAGGAATGAGGATGAAATGATCGGGTTCAATGGGGATTATTTGTTTCCCAACGATGATCGCGGCGCCGGATGTCTCGTTCCAGTAAAGCCTCCAGTAGGGTGCTCGTAGATCGCCGGAAGACCATTTTGTGAGATGCACGAAGACCGAGGTGAGAATGCGGAGGCTCATTTCGGAGGAGGTGCCCTGCATGGTCGATGGGCTTTGGTTTGTGTAAAACATACACAAAATAAAATCTTTCACGCATTGCCCGGGCAAGCCGGTTCTGGAAAAAATCGCGTCGTATGAGCTCTTCACTCCATCCACTTCGCTTCCGTCAAATCCACCTCGATTTCCACACCTCGCCACACATTCCCGCGATCGGTGAGAAATTTGATAAAAAGAAATGGCAGGACACGCTGCAGGCCGCTGCGGTGGATTCGATCACGCTCTTCTCAAAGTGCCACCACGGTTGGAGCTACCATCCGACCAAAGTTGGCAAGATTCATCCGCATCTGAGCTTCGATCTTCTCCGCAAGCAATACGACGCCACGAAGGAAGTCGGCATCAACGCCCCGATCTATCTCTCCGCAGGCGTGGACAACCTTGCCTCGTATGAGCACCCCGAATGGCGCGAGGTGAACAAAGATGGCGCCTACACTGGTTGGGCGAAGCGCACTCTGCAGGCGGGTTTTCACATGATGGATTTTCATAGTCCTTATCTCGAATACCTCTGCGTGCAGATCCGCGAGGCGGGGCGTCTCTTTCCTGATTGTGATGGCATTTTCCTCGATATCATCAGCCAGTGGGAATCCTGCACCCGTTGGAGTCTGGAATTCATGAAGGCCAATGGGCTCGATCCGCTTAAAGAGGAGGATCGCAAGGAGTCCTCGCGTCTCGCGCTCGAGAAATACTATCGCCTGACCACCGAAGCAGCGAAGTCGGTCCGGTCTGACATGCCGATCTTCCACAACGGCGGCCACATTCCCCGCGGTCGGCATGATATTTTGCCCTATTTCAGCCACCTCGAGTTGGAGTCCCTGCCGACAGGAGGTTGGGGCTACGACCATTTCCCGACCTCGGCGAAATACACATGCAATCTGCCCTTCGAGTTCTTGGGAATGACAGGAAAGTTCCATACCACATGGGGAGAGTTTGGAGGCTACAAGCATCCTAACGCGCTCCGCTACGAATGCGCCGCCATGCTGGCCTACGGAGCCAAGTGCAGTGTGGGTGATCAGTTGCATCCCTCGGGAGAACTCGATCCCTCAACCTACGAAGTCATCGGTGCCGCCTACCGCGAGGTCCGTGACAAGGAGCCTTGGTGCCGTGACGCGAAGCAGGTCTTCGACATCGCCGTGCTCTCCAGCGAGTCGGAAAATCACAACGACCGCAACAATTGGCCCGACGACGGCGCCGGACGAGTTCTTCTCGAGGGTCATTTCTTATTCGGGCTCATCGACCGCACGATGGATTTCTCGCCCTACAAGGCCATCATTCTTCCCGATGACATTCGCATTGACGACGAGCTTAAAGCCAAGTTGGACGCCTATCTGGCTAAAGGCGGCAAGCTGGTCCTCTCGGGTGAAAGCGGTCTTTGGAAAGGTCGTGAGGCTTTTGCGTTTGACCTCGGAGCTGAGTATCAGGGCCTCAGCCCAAGCCATCCTCCAGAGGACGAGGCCAACCGTGGTCACGATTATGTTATGCCCGTGCCGGAGCTTCGCCCTTCATTCGTCAACACGCCGCAGATCATGTATAGCCGCTCCCACCGCATCCGCGTTACGGACGGCCAATCATTGGGTCAAATTTTCGACCCCTATTTCAACCGCACCTGGGAGCATTTCTGCAGCCACCAGCACACGCCGAACCAACTTGAGCCCTCGGGATTCGATTGCGGCGTGCGCCACGGAAACATCCTGTATTTTTCGCATCCTGTGTTCCTGCACTACCGGGCCTATGGAGCCGTGGCTTATCGCGAGTTTATCGTCCGGGCATTGCGTGCGTTTCTGCAAGATGGCGTATCGCTCGCCACAAACCTGCCTTCCACCGCGCGTGTATCACTCACCTCGCAGGGTGATCGATTCATACTGCACCTCCTCTATGCCCCGACGATCAGCCGCGGGGGAGTCATTCAGCTCTCTGGCGGCAATGCGTCCGGCGGACGCAGCGTCGAGGTCATCGAAGAACTGCCGCCGCTCCACAACACGGAGGTCACCCTGCATCTGCCGGGTGTGAAAAAAGCCATCCTCGCGCCAAGCGGTGCACCGGTTTATTTCAAAACCAGCGGCGATAGTGTCACGGTGCGACTGCCAGAGTTTTCCTGCCACCAGATGATCGAGCTTCAAGCCTGAAGCATTCGATCCGCGCCTTACGGCTTCGAAGATTCGAGCAGGTGTAGACGAAGGATGCGTCGGATTTCTTCGATGCCTTCCGGGTCCTCGTTGGCGCCATGGCCGGATGGAACGACCTTTTCCGACTTGGCGTTGGGAAGGTGCGAACTCCAGTAGGGGACGACTCCATCCGAGCTGTGCGGCGTGTCACCTTTGCCTTGGTCGCCGATCACCGAGTGGTAGGTGACGCGTTCGGACATGGGAAGCTTGAGAATCGCGAGCAGGAGAGGGGACTTCGCCCGTAGGAAGCGGATGCTATTCGCAGGGGCCACAAAAAGGTCGCGCAGGTGGCTTCGGATGGAGTTGACCATCACAAGGCGGTCGAGCGATGTGCTGAGGTTTGGCAGGCGAACCAGATTCGAAAAGAAATTAGCCAGCGGGCTCATCGCAAGCTGACTGCCTTGGTGTGGTGTGGCCATGAAAATGACGCGGCGGATGTCCTCCCGGGGTTCAAAGTTGACGATTTTCAAAAGGTTTTCCTTGGCTGCGGCGCTGATTTTCATCTTCTCCGGCGGGGTGTCCGTGAATTGCTTCCAGAGATCTTCCCCACCTTTTCGCACCATGAGGCTGGAAATGAGGCCCCCCATGCTGTGGCCAACGAGCACGATCCGGTCGAGGTTCGGGTTTTTATGGGCGGGGTCCACCATTGCACGATACCGGTCGAGCTCGGTGCGAAGTTTGGCTGCGGACCACCAGACGGGAAGGCCTGTGGGGTAGAGGTAGAACCAGAATTGATAGCGTGAGCGGATTTTCGGATCGGCGAGAAGTTGGTTCACTGCCGAGGTCCAAGCTGCGGGACGGCAGAGCAGGCCGTGCACAAAAACCACGGGAATTTTCTTGGGATCGTATTCGTCAATCTGGAGGAGGCCGGTGTTTTTAAAATTGGTATCCGAGAAAAACAGAGCCTGGATATCGATGGAACTATTCTTCCCCTGGCTGAGGAGGTAGGCAATCGGCGCCGAAAAATCGGCGGCCAGAGTTTCTTTCCTTCCATTGAGAACCAGGCTTTCTGTCTGGAGGCGTCGATAAAATGTGAGCTGCGGTCCATTTTTATCAAAACGAACGAGGGCCGTAGCTGGGATGCTCATGCCGGTCTGAGCCGCGCTTGGTTGTCCAGCCAGACCGGGTGAGCCTTTGGCGAACCATGCCACATATGCGACTCCTGCTCCTTCCACAGTCACTCGATCGCGCAGACCCTCGATCTGAATGGAGTGGGCGGCTATGAGCTTCGATACTTGCTGTGGGTCGACTGTATTGATGGATGCTGGAGTGATGCGGATGGCGCTGTTTTTGAAATTCTCAGTGGCCAGAATTTCAACCAAACGAGCGGTGGCGATTTGATTCAGTTTTTGAAACTCTGTTCCAACTCGCGCGTTGGAGGTCTCTCGAAGGGCTTTGAGGAGAAGCTCAATGCGCTCGGATTGAGGTAGTGACTTGTCTTCGGTCTTCTGAAGAAGGGCGGCGGGTTTGCTTGTGGCAGCTAACGACTCGACGGTGCGATGGGCAGCCACGCTGGGAGTCTTGGTTAGCTTCACATTCACAAGCGCGCAGCTTGTAAGCAAGGAGGGTGCAATCGCAGTGGCGAACACCGTTATCAAAAGTTTTTTCATAGTCTAAAAGTCTGGTTGAGCCCGTGCGGGGGAAGATTATTTGCCAATGCAGAATCTACTGAAGATTTCGCCTAGGATGTCCTCAGTATCAGTCGCTCCAAGGATTCGTCCCAATGCGTCGAGCGAGGATCGGAGTTCCACAGCGGCCAGTTCCGGCGGGGCGTTGGTTTGAACGAGTTCAGCGGCCGCGCGCAGTGATGTGGCAGCGGATTCCAGAAGCGTCTTATGGCGGGCGTTGATGGCGGCAAGGGAGTCGCCCGTGCAGAGATGCTTTGCGCCTTTTGAGTGGGTCATGGCGTCGAGGAGTGCGTCAAAGCCCGCACCAGTCAGCGATGAGACGGCGATGGCACCGGTATGTTTGAGCGATTCTGGCGGCAAGAGGTCGCATTTGTTCGCAACCAGTATTTCGCGCTCATTCAAGGGTGCTGGCGGTGTCGTGGCGCTGGCATCAAAAATGTGCAGCACGAGGTCAGCATTTTCCATCGCGCGTCCGCTGCGCGCCACGCCCTCTCGCTCAACGGGGTCATTGGTTTCACGGAGACCGGCCGTATCTGTGAGGCGAAAAAGGATGCCGCGTAGGCAGGCCGACTCTTCGATCGTATCACGCGTTGTGCCTGGAACCTCGCTGACGATGGCCCGGTCCATGCCGAGTAGGCGGTTCAAGAGGCTGGATTTTCCGGCATTGGGAAGTCCCACGATAGCCACACGAATTCCTTCACGTAGAATGCGGCCTTCATCGGCTGTTGATAGTAATCGCTCCATGCGCTCGATCGCGGTGTTGATTTTTGCCAATAGATGGCGGCCTGTTGCCGGATCGATGCCCTCTTCGGGAAAATCAATCCAGGCTTCGATATGTGCAACGACCTCCAGCACAGTGTCGCGCAGTGCTAGGATTTCCTGGCCCAGCCGACCTTCAAGCAGGAGTGCCGCCGCCCGCAGTGCGGGTGCGGTGCGAGCGCGGATGATGTCCATGATCGCCTCGGCGCGGGTGAGGTCGATTTTGCCATTGAAAAATGCCCGTTGGGAAAACTCGCCCGCATCGGCCGCCCGTGCGCCGGAGCGAAGCACGGTTTCAAGAATGCGTGCGGCGAGCAGGATGCCACCGTGGCAGGTGATCTCGGCCATATCCTCGCCGGTGAAACTGGCTGGCGCTTGAAATGTCGTGACCAAAACCTGATCGAGAACTTCTTCGCCGTCGTGGATTTTTCCAAATGTCGCCTGGCGGGGTGTAGGGGTCTTGACTGAGGACTTGAAAATGCGGGCTAGAATGGGGGCCGCATCCGGGCCCGAGATACGAACCATGGCAATGGCTCCTTCGCCAGGAGGCGTGGCGATGGCAGCGATTGTATCCGATGAGAAGCTCATCAGGCAGTTTTGCCCGTTTTGAGCAGGCCCGTCCTGTGGAGAGTCTCAAGCTCTTCCATGAAGCGGCGGTTTTGTTCCATCGTTCCCACCGAGACGCGAATCCACTCGGGAAGTTTGTAGCTTCGCATGGCCCGGACGATAACGCCTCGCTTGAGGAGCGCTTTGAAAACGGCATCTCCATCACCCACCTCAACCAAAACAAAATTCGCAACGCTCGGCACAAAGCTTAGGCCCAATCTGGTGAACTCTGCTTCCAGATAATTCCTGCCTTCGTGTGTGAGATCACGCGTGCGGCGCATGTGCTCCTCGTCGCGAAGACCCGCCAAGGCACCGGCCTGCGCAATGCCATTTGCATTGAACGGTTGGCGTGTCTTTTGAAGCACCTCGGCGATCCGCGCAGGAGCAAGGCCGTAGCCTATGCGCAGGTTAGCGAGGCCCTGGATTTTTGAAAATGTTCGCATCACCACCACATTGCGATCCTCGCGCACATAGCGCAGGACATCCGGTGGGTTATCAAGAAACTCAAAATACGCTTCGTCAAAAATCACCAGCACATGCTCGGGCACCCGCTCCATGAAACGGTCTATCGCATTCTGCCCGACGAGTGTGCCTGTGGGGTTGTTGGGATTTGCGATGAAGAGTTGCCGGGTCTTTGGAGTGATTGCAGCCAGCATCGCCTCTAGGTCGTGCGTAAAGCCGGGATCGGGAACTTCAACGGTGCGGGCTCCGAAAAGTTGGGCCATGAGGCTGTAAACCGCGAAGGCATGGCCTGCCGTCACCACTTCGTCGCCAGGCTTTAGAAAAGCGTGACCAATGAACTCGATGATCTCGTTCGAGCCATTCCCAAGAATGACATTCTCACGCTTGAGGTCCAATTTTTCAGCAATCGCGTTGCGAAGGGCCCACGCGCCGCCATCCGGGTAGAAGTGGGAGCGCTCGAGGGTGTCCCTCATGGCCTGAAGTGCCACAGGAGATGGTCCAAGCGGATTTTCATTTGAGGCGAGCTTGATGATTTGAGATGGCTCAAGACCCATCTCTCGGGCGAGTTCCTCCACGGGTTTGCCTGGTTCGTAGGCGACGAGATCAAGGATGTGTTTGTGGGCGTTGGACAGGATGGATGACATTTCGATGTTGAGCGTGTGGTTTTGTTCTTGGTGAAGAATTGCCTCTTGGGGCTTGGGATTCAAGGCGCGGTATGCATTTACGCTTTTAAAATTCCGCGAGCGGTATCCATGAGGGCTGAAACGCCCGCATGGCTGTATTGCCGCTCGCCGGTGACCACAAAAAGGTCGTCCTCGATTTCGCAGCGGAACGGAAGAGCAGTCAGACCATAGCGTTTGCATACATCCTTTAGGACTGGTTCGTGCACTGGAGCGGCTCCAAGGCCTCTTGCGGCAAGTTCCAGCATGGCGGCCCCGTCGTCGAACTCGGCTTTGATGAGGGGAGTGATGCCTTTCTCCGCCCACCACTGTTCGAGTTCGCGCCTCAGTATGGATTCACGGGCTGGTGCAAGGATCGGAAGCTCTGAAGGATCTCCTTTTTTTCGGTAGGAAGCGACGATCTTTGGGGATGCGGCAAAAACGACCCTCATCCTTCCTATGCGGATGCCGGGTGGAAGATTCATGCGTGTCGGTGGCGGAGCCTCGTTCGCCAGCACGAGATCGATTTGATGTGTGGAAAGCGCCCCCCACAATTCTTGCGGCAGACCCTCTCGCACAACAACGCGGAGCCCGGGTGCCTGCTCGCAGGCGCGCTCGAGCAGGCGCGCTGCAAGCAGCTTGGGAACGGCATCAGCCACTCCGAGAAAAACGGTTCCGGGTCCGCTGAATCCGCCGCGTTTCACGGAGTCGACCATCTCATCCCCCATGGAAAAAATCCTCTCCGCATAGCCCAGAAGGTGCCTGCCAGTCTCGGTGGGCGTCATGCGACGCCCCTCGCGGCGGAAAAGTGTGGTGCCAAAGAACTCCTCCAACTCGCGCACCTGGGCGCTCAGTGTCGGGGCCGAAACATGGAGCGCCTCTGCGGCGGATGTGATGCCCCCGCAAGTCGCGACGGCGAGAAAATAGCGCAAATGATGGTAGTTCAGCTGTGTATTCATTATTCTATAAAAGCTAATGTAATATTTTGAAATTCGTAATTCCCAAATGAAAAATCAAGTGCCAATGTTCACACATGCTACTACCAATCCTTCTATTCCTCGGCACGATGGGTCTCTCATTTTGGGCTTCGATGCGCGTCAAGAGCGTCTATCGTAAATACGCGGCTGAGCCATCACTCACCGGCCTCACTGGTGCTCAAGCCGCCGCCAGAGTCATGCAGGACGCTGGCGTCGAGGGAGTCACCATCGAGTCCTGCCCCGGCGAACTCACCGATCACTACGATCCCTCGCATCGTCGCTTGGTTCTCAGCGAGGGAAACTACAGCGGCACTTCAATTGCTGCACTGGCCGTTGCCGCCCATGAGGCAGGGCACGCCATTCAGCATGCTCGCGCTTACGCTCCGCTCCATCTGCGCATGGCCGCCGTCGGCGCGACCCAAATCGCCAGCCAGCTTGTCATGTGGCTTCCGCTTATTGGTATGTTCACCGGTTTTGTGAATACCCACACAGGAATTATCCTCATGGCAGCGGGCTGGGGTGTTATTATGCTCTTTAATCTTGTGACCCTTCCTGTGGAGTTTGATGCCTCGGCTCGCGCCAAAGCCGCACTCCGCCACTCCGGTATTCTTGCCGCAATGCATGAGGAGGATGGCGTGAACCGTGTTCTCAAGGCCGCCGCCTGGACCTATGTTGCCGCCTTCATCACCTCACTCGCCTACTTCATCTGGCATCTTCTGCCATTGTTGATGGGCCGAAGGGACGAGGAATGAAACCACTCACCCACAGAACTTCCATCATCATTTCACCTTTGAATCCTCAAAAAGCCATATCCATTGACGAGTTCATCGAGACGGAGCGGGCTGCTTTCACCGCGAAAAGTCTCATCAAACTCGTGGATTTGATTCCGAACCTACGGGCGAAAATG
>JBIKUM010000581.1:0-3283 GCA_044347585.1 Terrimicrobiaceae bacterium | reverse complement strand
AGGTAGTACCTAAACCCAATGATAAAGAAGATACTAAAGTTAGTTTATCTTGCTTAGAAGATGACGCATTAGGAGAACAGTTAGAAGTCCTCTGGGAACGGGAAATAGACGCAAAAATCATTGGTACTACTTCCTGGGAAAGTGTAGCTAATTGTGGTTTTGACCAGCCCCGGTTATTTAGTGCTTACCTGCATACCTTACGCTGGAATTGCGTAACTTCCACAGATACTAAGTTATTTCAAGCACCTTATCGAGCAGGGATAGAAGTTAAAGCTTATCAGTTAGAACCACTGCGGAAGGCCTTACTTATGCCCAGGGTAGCCTTATTTATTGCCGATGATGTGGGTTTAGGTAAAACCATTGAAGCGGGTTTAATTTTGCGGGAAATGCTGATGCGGCAGAAAGTTAAGCGTGTTGTTATTTCCTGTCCTCCTTCCGTAGTGCGACAATGGCGGGAGGAGATGGAAAGCCGATTTGGGTTGACTTTCATGATTTTTGATCGGGAGTTTGTCGCCGCCCGTCGTCAAGAACGAGGTTATGGAATTAACCCTTGGACGACTCACAGCCGGTTTATTATTTCCCATGCTTTACTTAGAGATGAAACATACTCTGCACCTTTACGGGATTGGTTGGGAGATTTTAACGCCGCTTCTATGTTAATTTTAGATGAAGCGCACAATGCCGCCCCTGCGAGTGGGGCTAAATATGCGGTGGACTCTCACCTTACCCGGACTATCCGGGAAGTAGCGCCAAGATTTGAACATAAGTTGTTTTTGTCTGCTACGCCTCACAATGGCCACTCTAATAGTTTTGCAGCTTTATTGGAAATTCTTGATCCGCAAAGGTTTTGTCGAGGTGTACCGGTGCGAAATCGGCAGTTACTTGATACGGTGATGGTACGGCGATTAAAGCAGGACTTACGGGAGATCGGGGAAGCTTTTCCCCAGCGTCAGGTAACACCGATTATTATTGATAATTTGCCAGAAAATGCCCCAGAGTTACAATTATCTCGGTTATTACAAGAATATCGTCATTTACGGGAAGAAAGATTAAAGGATGTTTCTAAAACCGCCCAAGCTGCGGCAATGTTGGTAATTACATCTTTACAAAAGCGGTTGTTATCTTCTATTGAAGCTTTTGCTCGGACTTTAAAAGTACATAGAACTGCTATAGAAAGAAGTCAAGAAGGTAGGGGTGCAAAGGGAAATTATTCCTATTTTTCCCAGTCACCAATCACCAGTCACCAGTCCCCAGTATTATTAGAGTCTGCGGGGGCGGATGATGACAGGGCGGAGTTACCAGAGGCAGAAATAGAAGCGGAAGAAGATGCACAAATGAGCGCCGCTAGTAGGGAAGATGGGTTACAAGCAACACCAAAGGAATTAGAGATTTTACGGCAAATGGGGGAAATTGCTGATCAAGTACGGTATCAGCCAGACCCCAGGATTATCAAGCTGATAGAGTGGATTAAAGTTAATCTTTGTCCTGATTTGGGGGAAAATAACGCTGCTTGGTTAAATAAAAGAGTGATTATTTTTACTGAATATACAGATACAAAACGCTATTTACAACAACAGTTAGAGGCAGCGATCGCCCATTCTCATCTAGCAGATAACCGCATAGATGTGTTTCATGGGGGGATAGGGGATGACAGGAGGGAAGAAATTAAACAGGCGTTTAATAGTGATCCTAGTCGGCATCCATTACGGATTTTAATTGCTACGGATGCGGCGAGAGAAGGGGTAAATTTACAGAATCACTGCGCGGATCTGTTTCATTTTGATGTACCTTGGAATCCTAGCCGGATGGAACAACGCAACGGACGGATAGATAGAAAATTACAGCGATCGCCTTTAGTGAGATGTTATTATTTTATCTTACCTCAACGGGTGGAAGATAAAGTTTTAGATGTTTTGGTACGGAAAACAGATAATATTCAGCGAGAGTTAGGCAGTCTTGCGCCGGTTGTAGAGAAAAAAGTTTCCCGGTTATTAGCGGACGGTATTCGCCATCAAAACATCAATAATATTACGGAGGAAATTAATCAAGCCGATAAAATAGATACTAAAACAGAGGGGAATTTAGAAGTTATTAACGCCGAGTTGGAAGCAGCAAGAATCAGACAAAAAGACCTAAATAAACAACTGGGTGAACTGCAAGAAATGTTAAAAAAATCACAGCAATGGTTAAATTTAAGTGATCAACATTTCCGGGCGGCCATCTCTGCATCTTTAGAAATTCTCAACGCTTCCCCATTGACACCGCTGGATGAAAGCGAGGCGGTTAATAACCCGATAACTGCCCGGTGGATGATTCCAGCACTGGATCAGCAAACTGGGGCAGATCCTACTTGGTCAGCAACTTTAGATACTTTACGAGTACCGAAACAAAGAGGACAAAAACCCTGGGAATGGCGCAGGGAAGCACCTATTCGTCCGGTAGTTTTCCGTGATCCAGGTTCTTTGGATGGGGATGTAGTACATTTACATTTAGAACATCGGTTAGTACAGAGATTATTAAGCAGGTTTTTATCCCAAGGGTTTTTACATGATGAACTTACCCGTGCTTCTGTGTGTTTAACCAATGATCCGATCCCGAAAATTATTGTTTTGGGGCGGTTGTCGTTATACGGAGACAAAGCGGCCAGGTTGCATGATCAGGTGATCGCAATGGCCGCAGAATGGATAGATCCTGCAAACCGGGGTAAAAAAAGACTGCAACCATTGGGAGAAGGGGATAAACAGGATGTCTTGCAGTTGTTAGAAGACTCATTAGCGATCGCCCATTTTCATGAAGTAGGAGAAGGGATCAAAACCAGACTACAAAAACACGCAAGTCAGGATATTGCAGAACTCATTCCCCATTTAGAGAAACGCGCTCAAATTTTAGCAGAAAGAGCAGAGAAAAAATTAACTGAAAGGGGTAAAAAAGAAGCTGGGGAAATGAAAAAGATTTTAGCAGAACAAAAAGAACGTATTACCCAAAAACAGGAAGAAACCACCAAAATACAATTATCATTATTTCCCGCAGATGAACAAAAACAAATAGACGCAGATCGTCGTTATTGGGTGAAAAGGTTGGAAAAATTAGAGATGGAATTAATTACTGAACCGGAGAGAATTGAAAGAACTTATCAAGTGAAAGCGGTACGAGTTGAACCTGTAGGTTTAATTTATTTATGGCCTATTTCTGGGTAATTGGGGATTGGGATGGGATATAATTATTTTATTTTGTCTGAATCAGGATAACCAGGATTATAGGATGTACAGGATGTGATTGATAA
>JBIKUM010000324.1:0-3284 GCA_044347585.1 Terrimicrobiaceae bacterium | reverse complement strand
CCTTGGTCAAAACTTTGATGAAACATGGAAAAAACTCAAAACCATCAACGCCAAGCAACAACTCAAGGCCAGACGCTGGGAAAATCCAGACATCAAATTAGCCGCCTAACTTTTTTGTCCTACACCCTTTTCGAAATGTGGGTTTTCGAAAGATTGCCAATGGCTCGTGCTGGTTTTATAAGTCCTGCCCCGATATTCATCCCATGAAATCCTCCTCCTCGCAGTCTTCCTCTTCTTCCACCCAAGCCGTGTCGGTCGCTGGCAAGAAACTCCTTGCGGCGAACCGCAGTGAAATCGCGATTCGGGTTTTCCGTGCCGCGACCGAGCTGGGCATGCGCACAGTGGCCATCTACGCGCAGGAGGATCGTCACACGATGCACCGCTTCAAAGCCGACGAGGCCTATGTGGTTGGCGAGGGCAAGGGGCCGGTGGGGGCTTATTTGGATATTGATGGAATCATCAGCCTGGCGCGTGAGCACGGGGTGGACATGATTCATCCGGGCTATGGATTTTTATCGGAGAACGCAGCTTTTGCTCGCGCCTGCGTGGAGGCAGGGATCACTTTTGTGGGACCGGACTCGGAGTTGCTCGACACGATGGGCGACAAGACTGCCGCACGGGCACTGGCGCAGAAGCTGAATGTGCCGACGCTGCCCGGCACGGAGGATCCCGTGAACGAGCGCGGCGAGGCGCTGCGCATCGCAAAGGGGATTGGGTTTCCGCTGATCATCAAAGCGGCCTTCGGCGGTGGCGGGCGTGGCATGCGGGTGGTGACGCGTGGCGAGGATTTGGCCGACCTACTTGACGAGGCGCAGGGCGAGGCCGGGCGCGCGTTTGGAAATTCCGCCGTCTTTCTCGAAAAATACATTCCCCGGGCGAAGCATATCGAGGTGCAGATCCTGGGCGACCGCCACGGAAATGTGCTGCACCTGCACGAGCGCGACTGCTCGGTGCAGCGACGCCACCAGAAAGTCATCGAAATCGCTCCCTCTGTGGCTCTCGACGAGGGCGTGCGACGCGACCTCTGCGATGCCGCTGTGCGCTTGGCGCAGGGCGTCGGCTACAACAATGCCGGCACGATCGAGTTTCTCTACGATGTGGATAAAAAAGAGTGGTTCTTCATCGAGATGAACCCGCGCATCCAGGTCGAGCACACGGTGACGGAGCAGGTCACCGGCATCGATCTTGTGCGCTCCCAGATTCTCGTCGCGGCTGGAGCTTCGCTGCACGGCCCCGAGTTGGCGCTGCCGCTGCAGCCGGACATTCCCTGCAATGGCTATGCCGTCCAATGCCGCGTGACCACCGAGGATCCGGCAAACAAATTCATGCCCAATTACGGCAAGATCATCACCTACCGAAGCGCGGCGGGTTTCGGGGTTCGCCTCGACTCCGGCATGGGCACGACTGGCAGTGTCATCACGCCGTTCTACGACTCTCTTCTCACAAAAATCACGACCTCCGGGCAGACATTCCCGATGGCTCTCCAGCGCATGCTCCGCGCGCTCCGCGAATTCCGCATTCGCGGGGTGAAGACGAACATCCCGTTTCTGGAAAATGTCATTCAGAACGAGGCATTCCAGTCCGGCGCGGCGACGACCACGCTCATCGACACCACGCCATCGCTCTTTGATTTCAAACCCCGCCGCGACCGCGCCTCGCGCCTGCTTTCATTCCTCGCGGATGTGATCGTGAATGGAAATCCCCAGGCCAAAGGACACCAGATTTCCGCACCCCTGGAGGCAGCGCGACGACCATCCTACGATGGCAAACAGGTGCCGCCCGAGGGCACGCGCCAGCTTTTGCTCAAGCTCGGACCCGAGAAATTCGCCGAGTGGACGCGCCGCCAGAAGCGTCTGCTTTTCACGGACACGACCTTCCGGGACGCGCATCAATCGCTCCTCGCAACGCGTGTCCGCACCTACGACATGGCAGCCGTGGCGGATTCCGTTGCGCGCCGGGCCTCGGAGCTTTTCAGCGTCGAAATGTGGGGCGGCGCGACCTTCGACGCCTCGATGCGCTTCTTGCACGAGGATCCGTGGGACCGCCTGCGCGACTTGCGCGAGCGAATTCCGAATATCTGCTTCCAGATGCTCCTGCGCGGCTCGAATGCGGTTGGCTATTCGAACTACCCGCCAAATGTCGTCGCCGGCTTCATCCAACACGCCGCCGAGTGCGGCATGGATATCTTCCGCATTTTCGATTCGCTGAACGACTTGCCGAATATGAAAGCCGCGATGGAAGCGGTGCGCAAAACCAAGGGCATTTGTGAAGGCACGCTCTGCTACACGGGCGACATCCTCGATCCGGCCCGCACGAAGTATTCGCTCAAATACTACATCGGCCTTGCCAAGGAGCTGGAAAAAATGGGAGCGCACATGCTCGCGGTGAAGGACATGGCCGGACTCTGCCGTCCCTTCGCGGCGCGGACACTCATCAAAGCCCTCCGCGAAGAGGTCGGAATGCCGGTGCATTTTCATACTCACGATACAAGTGGCGTGAATGCGGCGTCGATCCTCATGGCCGCCGAGGCGGGGGTCGATGTGGTGGATGCCGCCATCTCCTCGATGTCCGGCTCGACCTCACAACCAAACCTCAACAGCCTCGTCGCCGCCTTGCGCCACACGCCGCGCGATCCGGGCCTGGATCTGGATGCCTTGAACGAATTCGCCGACTACTGGGAGCAAGTCCGCACCTTTTACGCGCCGTTTGACACCTCTCCAAGAACAGGAAGCGCCGAGGTTTATCTGCACGAGATGCCCGGCGGACAATTTACCAATCTCAAGGAGCAAGCCGCCAGCATGGGCCTTTCCAGCCGCTGGCCGGAGATCGCCCGCTGCTATGCCGAGGTGAATGAACTCTTTGGCGACATCGTGAAGGTGACTCCGTCGAGCAAAGTTGTCGGCGACATGGCGCTTTTCCTCTTCACCCGTGGCATCCGTCCGGCGGATGTTCTCAACCTCGAACCCGGCACGGCATTTCCCGAGTCGGTGAAAGACATGCTCGCCGGGGGACTTGGCGAACCAATGGGCGGATGGCCGAAGAAACTCGTGGAAGTCGTTCTTGGAAAAGCCAAACCCGCCAAGGCCCGTGCGCCGAAAGTCGACCTGGCAGAAGTCAGCACTGAACTCACCGCCAAGCTCAAACGCGAGGCGAGCGATGACGACCTTTACAGCCATCTCATGTATCCGGATGTCTTTGCGGACTTTTCGAAATTCGAGCGCGAGTATGGCGATGTGAGCAAACTGCCGACGCCCGCGTTTTTCTATGGATTGAAGCCGGGCGAG
>JBIKUM010000325.1:0-3284 GCA_044347585.1 Terrimicrobiaceae bacterium | reverse complement strand
GACTTCGCGCCAACCGGGGAAATTCCATTCGTTGGGAAATCCACGGCATTGGAGGGGTTTGACGGACTGGATGCGGCAGTCGCGGCCTTCGAGGAAGATGCACGCGCCATCAGGTTGGTCGGTGAGCGCGAGTCCATCGCGGCGGGGGCGAAGTCGGGTGAATTCTTGGATGAACTCGACTTCCGGCATTTCGAGAAAATGGGAAATCGCGCTGATGTCGGAGTCCGTGAGTTTCACAAACCCCGGCCAGCGGCAGCAGTTGGTGCAGCGCTGGCAGGCGTAGCGGGGAGGGGAGGGAAGACTATTCGCCGAGCCGCTTTCTTGGCAGGAGGTAGTTGACGGCATAGTCGCGCACGGCGTCTTCGAGCGAGGTGGTGGGCTTGGTGTAGCCGGTGTCACGGAGCTTCGAGATGTCCGCGCAGGTGTGGTATTGATATTGGTGGCGAATGGTCTCGGGCATATCGAAAAACTCGATGTTGGGAGTTTTTCCAAGTGCCGCAAAGAGAGCGTTCGCGAGGTCTATCCATGTGCGGGCCACGCCGGAGCCGATGTTGTAGAGACCACCGGCGTCTTCATTCTCGGCGAGGTGGAGTGTCATCTCGACGGCGTCCTTCACATACACGAAGTCGCGCATCTGGCCGCCGTCCGGGTATTCCGGCTTGTAGCTTTTGAAGAGGCGGATGCGGCCAGTTTGCTGAATTTCATCGAATGCCTTGCACACGAGGCTGCGCATGTCGCCTTTGTGGTATTCATTGGGACCAAATACATTGAAATATTTGATGCCAATGATGTCCGGGAGGATTTCCTCGCGGGAGGCGTGGAGGTCGAAGAGGTGCTTCGAGTAGCCGTAGAGGTTCAGAGGGCGGAAACGGGAGAGGTCTTCTGTTTTGTCATCCATCCCGGCGTTGCCGTCGCCATAGGTCGCGGCGGAGGAGGCGTAAACAAAGCGAGCGCCGGAGAAGAGCGCCCACCGGCACAGCGATTTCGTGTAGGCGTAGTTGTTTTTCAGCACGAAATCGGAATCCGTGACTGTTGTCGCGGAGCAGGCGCCCAGATGGAATACCGCCGAGAAGCGTCCAAAATGATCCGCATCCTCTTCGATGCCGTCCAAAAATTCATCCGCCGGCACATAGTCCTCGAATTTCAAAGGCAGAAGATTCCTCCATTTCTCGTCCTCGCCGAGGCAGTCGGTGACGATGATCTGCGTGATGCCGCGCTCGTTCAGGGCGTGGACAAGCGCGCTGCCAATGAATCCGCCGGCTCCGGTGACAAGCACACGGGCTTTCTCGTGGAGCAGGACATCAGGAGGATTGAGCCGCTTTTCACCGCTCAGGCGTGATCGAAGAGGTCGGGGTGGGGTTTTCATAGGTCGGTTGAGGTTTTGAAAAGATTCGGCAAGTGTGTGCGGATGAGTGGGGGATTATCTGAGTGAGATGCCTGCCGCTTCGAAGCTTTCATCAAAGAGCGAGGTCTTCGGTCCGAAGATGTATTGTGCGCCGGCGACATATTCGCGGGCTTTTTTATTGTTGCCCATCTTGTTCTCGTAGGCGGCGTGGGCGTAATACCACGCTGCTGAGTTGCCCGGATACTTGATGGCATTCATCACTTTCTTGGCGCGGTCGGTTTCATTCAGCGCCAGATCGCATAGGACGAGTTTGAACTGCAGCAATTCGTTCCGGGTATCTGATCCCCTCATGGCTTGGAAATGTTCGCGGGCCTCGGCGTATTTTTTTTGGAGAAAGAAAACCTCCCCGATGTTGAACAAGGCTGGAAAAAAGTCGGGGGATTTTTTGACGGCCTTCCGAAAATAGGTTTCGGCGGCGAGGTAATCCTTTTTCTTGGTGTAGGCGGAACCAATCAGGTTCAGAACAAGCGGGTCGTCGGGAAGTTTCTTTTCCATGACCTCCAGCTTCGCAAGGGCATCATCGGGTTTCTTGTGATCGAAATCCGCGAGCACGGCCTCTATGCCCGCCCTGGTTGATTCCTCGGGCAACGGGGCCGAGACTTGTCCCCATGCGGTCGACAAGGCCAGCGGCAGTAGTAAAAGGATGAGCAGGTGCATTTGAGAAGACCCAAGAATCCTGAATCGCTTCCCCGGAGCGGGCAATCTCAAATCCAACGGATGGGCGCGGCAAAGCATTCGCCAAGCACGCTGAAAAAAGCTATCCAAGCTCGATGATCACACCCGGCGCCGAACCTTTGGAAATCGAACGAAAATTTCTCATCGTCAGCGATGGCTGGCGCTCCTTGGTGGAGGGCTCGCCCAAGCGGCTCTCGCAGGGTTACCTTTGCTCCGACCCCCGCAAGAGCGTGCGCGTCCGCATCGCTGGCGAGAGGGCGACTGTCACCGTGAAAGGCGCCCGCGAGGGCATCACCCGGCTGGAGCTTCAATACGACATCCCGGTGCGCGATGCGGAGCTCATGCTGGCTCTCTGCGAACGGCCCCTCATCGACAAAACCCGCTACATCGTGCGCCACGACGGCATGAAGTGGGAGGTGGATATTTTCCACGCCGAAAACGAAGGTCTCATGGTCGCCGAGATCGAACTGGAACGCGAGGACCAGTCAGTCAAAATCCCCGATTGGGTCGGGCAGGAAGTCTCCCACGAAGCGCGCTACTACAATTCCTGCCTCGCAAAAAATCCCTACTCGAATTGGAAAGAAAGCGCCTGACAGGTCTGATCGGCGGGATGGCAGCTCAAGCCCTTCCCCCAAGTAAGCGAGGGTCTTTTCAAGCGATTGCGGTTTCTTAAAAAAGGATTACCTTTTCTTAAAAAAGGAATACCCAAATCCCATGTCCGACACCTACACGATAAAAACCGCACAGCAAAAGTTTTCCGCCGTGATTAAAGAGTGCGAGGACCACCCGGTCACCATCACCAATCAAGGCAAGGCGGTGGCCGTGCTGGTCTCCATGGACCGGATGGAAACCATAGCGGAGACCATGGAAATCCTGGCCGACCCGAAGGCGATGGAAGCCATCCGCAAGCACAGGCAAGGCCAAGCGGTCTACCATGATTTGGCCGGGCTTGAAAGCCACTCGCGTGGCAACCTCATCGATGATCAAACCCCGCTATGCGGCTGAAAAATGGGTCATGTGAGGACGATGAACCCTCCTAGTATCCAGTAACATTTAAAGTTTCGGATAAAGTCTGAATAGTTTGACGCGAGCGTCTTCGGTTGTGAAGCGCCAGTTGATGGGAGCGCCGCGGTTGTTGCGGTGGTTTTGCCACGCGGAGGTTTGGCAGCGCATGGATTCGATGTCCGGGATTCGGCGGCGCAGG
>JBIKUM010000479.1:0-3288 GCA_044347585.1 Terrimicrobiaceae bacterium | reverse complement strand
TGTAACGGGTTAACATAAACTCCAATTTCGGCGAAAATGGAGTCTATGAACTACAGAAGCCGGACCGTTGACTCCGCCATCGCGCACGCGCTTGCCCGAGGACGATCACTGTTTCTGTTTGGCGCCAGACAAACGGGCAAGACCACACTGACGAGCCGCATACCCGCCGAACTGCGGATCTCGCTGGCGCAGCCCGAGGTCCGGGTACGTTACGAGAAGACCCCTGGGCTGCTGCGCGGAGAAGTCGAAGCGCTGAAAACGGAAGGCGCGTTGCCGCCACTCGTTGTGCTGGACGAAGTGCAGAAGGTTCCCGTGCTGCTCGATTCGGTCCAGGACCTGATAGACAGGGGCGCGGCGCGTTTTGTGCTTACCGGATCGAGCGCGCGCAAGTTGCGGCGCGGCTCGTCCGCCAACCTGCTTCCCGGCCGCGTTTCGGTCTTCCATCTGGATCCGCTCTCCATTGCGGAATACCCTCCATCCGACATCGAGGAGGCACTACTCGACGGCTCCCTGCCGGGCATCGTCGCGGTCCGGGAGGCCGCCGACCGGGAGACTGATTTGTCGGCGTATGTGACAACCTACCTCGAACAGGAAATACGCGCGGAGGCCGCCGTGCGCAATCTCGGTGCCTTTGCGCGATTTCTGGAATTGGCAGCCGCAGAGGCGGGCGGCATTGTGAATCTCCGGGGACTGGCCGCAGATGTCGGCGTCGCCCACACCACGATAGCCGCCTATTACCAGATTCTGGAGGATTGCCTGATCGCCGATCGCATCGAGCCGCTCACAGCCAGCGCCACGCGCAGGAAACTCACCCGTTCGGACAAATACCTGCTTTTCGACATGGGCGTCCGGCGTCTGGCCGCGCGAGAGGGACGCAGGATTCTTCCCGCGCGATGGGGACAATTGTTCGAGCATTGGGTGGGGCTGGAGTTGCTGCGCGGGGCGCGGGGCGCGGCACCGTCCACCCGCATCCGTTTTTGGCGGGACCCGGATGGCCCGGAAGTGGACTGGGTCGTAGATCGGGAAGGGACCTATACCCCGATTGAAGTCAAATGGACGGAGACTCCCAACGCCGGGGACGCGCGTCATCTCAAGTGTTTCCTGAACGAATACCCGACGGCGAAGGGCGGCTATGTCGTCTGCCGCACACCGCGCAAGGTGGATCTCGGTCATGGCGTGTTGGCGATTCCATGGCAGGAACTTGGCTCCGTTCTTCTCTGATCCCAGGTTGCAAGAGAGAATACAGAATCCAAGAGTCAGGAGGCTAGTGGATGACAACCATTAAAACAGCGGGTGTTGCGTCGAGAAGGGCGTGGCAGTTGCTCTTCGGCACCATTACGATGGCCTTTGGCTTGCTTACTTTGATGGGCTGGTTACTGGAAGTGCCTTTGCTTGCCAGCCTAGTGGCGGGCCGGATGCCGATGCCGCCGAGCACGGCGCTGCTGTTTCTGTTGTTGGGATTCGCCACCTGTCTGTGCGCCCGGACGCCATTGAGCCGACGCGCTTTCCAGATCAGCGTGGCGCTGGGTTGGCTGGTGGCGCTGGTCGCACTGCCGTTGTTCACGCTGAACGTTCTCAACATGCATCCGGTGATTGAACACTTCGGCCTGAGCGCCGCCGGGACGGTTGGCGGGATGACCATCGGTCACATGTCACCGGTCACCGCGTTCTGTTTCCTGCTCACCAGTCTGTCGTTCCTGGCCTCGCTTTCGCATGCGGCGCTCCGACGCTGGCGCGTGGGGCTGGCGTTCGGCGCGACGGGCGTACTTCTGGGGCTTTGCTTCGTCTTCCTGCTGGCCTACGGCTGCGACACACCTTTGCTCTACGGTGGCACGTTCCTCCCGCCGGCGCTCGGCACCATCCTCGCTTTCATCACGCAGGGCTTGGCGCTCCTGGTTTTGGCGCAAGCGCAGTTGACGGAGGTGCGGAGGGAGGTCGAGCAGCGACACCGGAGCATCCTCCAGACGGCCATGGACGGCTTCTGGCGGGTGGACATGCAGGGGCGGCTGTTGGAAGTCAATGACGCTTATTGCCGGATGAGCGGCTATAGCGAGCAGGAACTGCTCGCCATGCGCATTCCCGACGTTGAGGTCGTCGAAGCGGCCGCTGATACGATTGCCCACCTGCAGAAGGTCATGGCGCAGGGCGAGGACCGTTTCGAATCCCGGCAACGCCGCAAGGATGGGAGCTGTTTCGATGTCGAAGTCAGCGTCCAATACCGGCGCGTCAACGGCGGGGGGTGTGTGGTTTTTCTGCGGGACATCACCGAACACAAAGTGGCGGAGAAGGAACTGCGGGAAAGTGAGCGCAAATACCACTATCTCGTTGATACCCTGCGGGAAGGCATCTGGCTGATTGACAAGGACGCCATCACCACCTTCGTGAACCCAAAAATGGCTGAAATGCTTGGCTACGGCGTTGGAGACATGATCGGGAAGTCGCTGTTCCACTTCATGGATGAACGCGGCGTGGCGATTGCTGGAAGAAACGTCGAACGTCGCAAACAGGGGATTATCGAAGAGCACGAATTTGAATTCATCCGGAAAGACGAAAACCGGATTTATACACTCCTTGCAACCACGCCCATCATGGATGAGAACGGCAACTACGGCGGTGCGCTTGCCGGTGTTACGGACATTACCGAACGAAAGCGTTTGGAGAATGAAATTCTCCAGATCGCCGACTGGGAGAAGACGCGCATCGGGCAGGACCTGCACGACACTTTGGGCCAGCAACTGGCCGGCTTGGCGTATCTGAGCCAGATGCTGGCGCAGAATTGGAGGACCCAGTCCGAGGCGGACACCGACAAGCACACGGCGCAAGTTGTGATGGAGACGCGACGGGCGGTGGAACTGGTGCGGGAAGTTGCGCGCGGCCTCACGCCGGTTGCGCCCGGACGGAACGGTTTGGTCGAGGCTCTGCGCGGTATGGCCGAGAGAACGCAAGCGATCCATGGCGTGACCTGCGTTCTGCAGCCGACGGACGCGGAGGTGACGGTATCCGACCCGCAGGCGGCCACGCACCTTAATTTAATCGCCCAGGAAGCGGTCACGAATGCCTTGCGCCACGGCCGGGCGCGACACATCGTGATTGGGCTGGCGGTGGACGAGAACCAGGGGGAGTTGAGGATCCAGAACAATGGCGTCGACATGCCGGTTGATCGCCCGGATGGTTCGGGCATGGGCCTGCGCATCATGCAATACCGGGCCGACCTGATCGGCGGGACGCTGGCCATCGAGCGGGCCTAAGGCGGCGGGACGCGCGTGGTGTGCCGCTTTGCGGGGGGGG
>JBIKUM010000040.1:0-12503 GCA_044347585.1 Terrimicrobiaceae bacterium | reverse complement strand
GCTCGAGGGATGCGGCAAGCTGGAGCACTTCCTTTGCATCCATGCCATCCACGGGGATGATCTCCACAAGCTGGGGGTGTCCCTCGGTGAGGGTGCCGGTTTTGTCGACCACCAGTGCCGTGATTTTTTCCAACTCTTGGAGTGTTGCGGCATCCTTCACCAGCACGCCCTCGCGTGCGCCACGACCGACTGCGACCATGATGGACATCGGTGTGGCAAGGCCGAGTGCGCAAGGGCAGGCGATAATGAGAACGGCCACGGCATTCACGATGGCATGGGCGAGTCTGGGCTCCGGTCCAAACCCGATCCACGCGAGGAATGTGAGAATCGAAACCGCCAGCACGACTGGAACAAAAATTCCGGCTACCTTGTCAGCAAGCCCCTGAATCGGGGCCCGTGTGCGCTGCGCATCAGCGACCATTTGCACAATGCGGCCGAGCAGGGTGCCGGCGCCGACCCGCTCTGCGCGCATGACGAATGTCCCGGAGCCGTTCAAAGTGCCTGCAGAAACCTTGGCGCCCGTGTTTTTCTCAATCGGCAGCGACTCGCCAGTGATCATCGACTCATCGATGCTTGAATGCCCCTCGATTATCACGCCATCGACCGGCACGCTCCCGCCCGGCACAACGCGCAACCGGTCGCCTGCCTGAACCTGCGCGAGGGGGATTTCACAATCCCCGGCATCCGTAAGCTTACGCGCAACGGGCGGGGCGAGATTCAACAGGGCTCGAATCGCGCCTCCAGTCCTGCCGCGCGCACGCAGCTCGAGCACCTGACCGAGGAGGACAAGCGCAATGATCACAGCTGCGGATTCGAAGTAAACAGGCACCTTGCCGCCATGCCGCAACGAATGGGGAAAGAAATCCGGCACTAGCATGGCAGCGGCGCTCATAAGAAATGCCGCACCCACTCCAAGCGAAATGAGGGTGAACATATTCCAATGCCCGCTTGAAACCGAGCGCCACCCACGGAGAAAAAACGGGAAGCCACACCAGCACACCACAGGCGCAGAAAGGAGGAACTGTAGCCAGCGTGACATGTCGCTATCGCCGAAGGCTGCCGTTACTGGAAAGAGGTGTGCCATCGCCAAAAGAAACACAGTTAATCCAAAGAGGACGGAGACCACGAAGCGCTGCGTCATATCGTCCAGTTCCCCACTCCCGGAATCCTCCCCAGTCGCATCGAGTGGCTCGAGCGCCATGCCGCACTTTGGGCAGTCGCCAGGATGTTCCTGCCTGACCTCCAGATGCATTGGACATGTGTAAATGGCATTCTGAGGGACGGGCTTTTCCTCAGCCGGAGGATTCAAAAACTTTTGCCGACAATGATCGCAACAAAAGTAGAACACCTCTCCTCCGCGCTCACCGCGAAGTCCGGTGGATTCGTCCACCTCCATGCCACAGACCGGATCGATTGCCATTTCGGGAATGCTTGGTGATCGTCTCCGCAAAAGCGAGGCTGGGATTACCTTTTAGCGCTGCAGCATCGTTCTGCCCTGAAGTTCCACTTGGCGCTTCTGAAGCGAAGCCTCCACGGCGGTTTGAAGCTCTTTTCGGGTGAATGGTTTTAGGATGTATTCAAAAGGCCCTGCAAAAACCGAGCGCTTCATCGTTTTTTCATCTGCGTGCGCGGTGAGAAAAACAACCGGCGCACCAGTCCGCCCTCGAATCGCCACAGCGGCGGTGATTCCGTCGAGCACGCCTTTCAGAGTTATGTCCATGAAGACGACATCCGGCTGCAAATCCCCAGCGGCGCGGACCACATCCTCAGCGGTATCCGTAATCCCCACCACCTCGTAGCCAAGCGAGACGAGTTCGCTTTTCAGCGCGATGGCGGTGATCGCCTCGTCTTCGGCGATCAAAATGCGTGTCGGTTCCATATTAAGAATTTCGTCCTACAGGAGTGCTTTTCAAGGTGGGCTCAAGGGAAAACCCCACCACCACGCGAGTTCCTCCTCCAGGATTGTTAGAAAAGTTTGCTTCGCCGCGAATCTGCCTGGCGAGAGCATGCGCGAGATTCATACCCATACGGCCGCTTTTCAGACTGTCGAAATTAGCTGGGAGACCGACTCCGTTATCGCTGACGACCATGGTATTTTTCGCTCCTCCGTGCAGTTCAAGGCGAATGGCGCCTGTCTTACGGCCTTTGAACCCATGTTTGAGGGAATTCAAAAGCAGCTCCGTGGCCAGCAAGCCCAGCACCTGCGAGGTGTCCACATCAAGCTCCAGCGGATCGATACTCTTCTCCAGCGTCAGTTGGCACCCTGCAGGCGAGTGGGAATGCAAAAGCGCCTCGGCGATTTCGGCGAGGTTCTTCCCAAATTCGATCCGCTGAAGATTTCCCGAAGAGTAGAGCTGCTCATGGAGGCGGGCCATGAATTGGATTCTCTCGCGACACTCGGAAAAAATTTCAGCTGCCTCGGCATCCTTCAATTTCGATGCCTGTAGCAGGAGCAGGCTGGAAATAATCTGAAGGTTGTTTTTCACCCGATGGTGAATCTCTTTTAAAAGATTCTCCTTCTCCTCCAAACTGGCGCGGCTTTTTTCCTCGGCCTCACGGTGTCTGTAGAGGCCGCGAAGAATCACCGTCAGGGCAAGCACAACAATGGCCACCGCCAGCACACCACTTGCCAGCATCGCATACATCAGCCGATCAGATTCATGTTTTCGCTCCAGAATACGGGCCTGCAGGATTTGATGCTGCTCGGCCACGAACTCCTGAAATGCCGCTGTGATCTGCTGCATGACCAGATCGCCCTTGCGATGAATCGGATTCTGCCCACCCGAACCCGTTTCATAAGCCATGTGGGACTCATTCAATAGATCCAACCAACGATGAATCAGACCGCCGATCCGCTCGAGCGTGTGGAGCATTTGCTCATCACCGGCAGCCGTTCCAATCAGATTCGCAAAGCGCTCGTCCATGATTGCGGCGGACTTTTTGAGATATTCATCACGCTTCGCAGAATTGCCCGTTATGACATAGCTGCGCAGTGCCGATTCAGCCTCCCTGAGTTCGAGTTGGACATTCTTCGCCAGATCAAGCTGACCGTGTTTCAGATCAACCCAGACGATCGAATCGAGAAGATTTCGGCTGGTCATGTGGGAAAACCAACTGTCCGCCGCAAAAAGAAGCATCAAGACTGCGAATGCCGCAGTCGCAACGGCCTCGAGCCTCTTTTTTGGAATCTTCGGAACAAACTCTCTCATTCGGATGCTTGGTGTTTCCACAAAACATCCGCCATGCCGGAGCGATGGCAAATCCACTGCGGCTCAGCAGTCCCGAGATAGGGGACAATATGTTCACAATAATTTTGTTGAATCCGATCCGCATGTGAACAACTTGCAAACTCAAAAATCTAACCCATGAAAAAATTGCGACCAAGTGGCGGTTACCGTGACACCGCAAGCTTTCAAACAACGACGATCATCTACGATGCCACTGTGTGGTTCTGCGAAAAGTTTCTGGATTCCCGCTCGCGCACTGTGGACCAGATGATCCAAGCCGCCCGCAGCGGCCGCCAAAACATCGCCGAAGGCAGTCGGGCTTCGGCGACTTCGTCGCAAACCGAACTGCGCTTGGTGAATGTCGCACGCTCCAGCTTGGACGAGCTTCTGCTGGACTACGAAGACTACCTGCGCCAGCGGCGACTCCCGCAATGGGATCCCGACAGCAAGGAAGCCAGCGCCGTGCGGCGCGTGCCGCAGGAGTTCCGAAAAGATCGGTCGGATCAGTCCGATTCGACTGATCTGACCGATCTCAACGACGAGCAGCGCTTTGCGCTCTACACGCGCTGGCTCGAAAGCAACGACCCGGGAATCCGCGCGAACACACTCATCTGCCTGATCAACCAAGCGAACTTCCTCCTCGACCGCCAAATCGCCGCGCTCGAAAAGGGCTTTGTGGAAGGCGGCGGCTACTCCGAGCAACTCGCGACAGCAAGGCTCGCCCACCGCAAAAAGCAAGATCTGTCGGATCCGTCTGATCAGACCGATCCGACAGATCTGCCCCCCAAGTGCCCGCAGTGCGGTTCGCACATGGCTCTTCGCACAGCCAAAAGCGGAAAGAATGCCGGGCAGCAATTTTGGGGCTGCACGAAATATCCCGACTGCAAAGGCACCCAGCCTGTCTAAGCAGGCTCAGCTTTCGAGAAGTGGCGGGCAGCTGCAGAACACATGGCGGTCGCCGTGGACATTGTCGATACGGGCAACGCTGGGCCAGAATTTGTGCTGGCGCAGCCACGGCGCGGGCCAGGCGGCTTGGGAGCGCGGATACGGGCGTGTCCACTCGTCGCTGGTGACGCACGCGGCTGTGTGCGGGGCGTTTTTGAGCGGGTTGTTGGCGCGGTCGAGCTTGCCGGATTCGACAGCAACAAGTTCGGCGTGGATCGTGAGCATGGCGTCGCAGAAGCGGTCGATTTCCGCCTTGGACTCGCTTTCGGTGGGCTCGACCATGAGGGTTCCGGCGACCGGCCAGCTCATCGTCGGCGCATGGAATCCAAAATCCATGAGGCGCTTGGCGACATCTTCGACTTCGATGCCGGCGCGTTGTTTCCATTCGCGCAGATCAAGGATGCACTCGTGCGCGACGCGGCCGGATTTGCCTTTGTAAAGGATCGGGAAATGCCCGCCGAGTCGTGCGGCGATGTAGTTCGCGTTGAGAATCGAGACGGCCGTGGCATCGCGGAGCGCGCGGGGACCCATCATGGCGATATACATCCAGGAAATGACCAAAATGCTCGCGCTGCCGAGATTCGACTGTGAGACGGGGCCAACGGCGTTGCCTCTTTTCAGCGGTTCGCCGGGCAGGAAGGGGACGAGGTGCTTGGCCACACCGATGGGACCAACGCCGGGACCACCGCCACCGTGTGGAATGCAGAAGGTTTTGTGGAGATTCAGGTGGCATACATCGGCTCCGAAATCACCCGGACGGCACAAACCGACCTGAGCGTTCATGTTGGCGCCGTCCATGTAAACCTGGCCTCCGGCGGAGTGGATAATTTCGCAAATGTCGCGGATGCCCTCCTCGAACACGCCATGAGTGGAGGGGTAGGTCACCATGACCGCAGATAGGTTATCGCGGTGGAGATCAGCTTTCGCGCGGAGGTCAGCAAGATCAATGTTGCCGCTGGCGTCGCAGGCGACGGGAACGACCTGCATTCCGACCATGACCGCACTGGCAGGGTTAGTGCCGTGCGCGGAGGTCGGGATGAGGCAGACTGTGCGGTGGGCATCGCCTCGCGATTGGTGATAGGCACGAATGGCCAAGAGACCGGCGTATTCGCCTTGCGATCCGGCGTTCGGTTGAAGCGAAACGGCGGCAAACCCCGTGATTTCGGCGAGCCACTCCTCGAGTTGACGCGCCATTTTTTGGTAGCCGAGCGATTGATCCGTAGGGGCGCAAGGATGAAGGGCAGAGACGGAATCCCAGGTCACCGGCAACATCTCGGAGGTCGCGTTGAGCTTCATAGTGCACGATCCGAGAGGAATCATCGATGTGGTGAGCGAGAGATCCTTCGCATCCAAGCGCCGGATGTAGCGCAGCATCTCGCTTTCCGTGTGGTAGGTATTGAAAACCGGATGCGTTAGGAATGGCGGAGTGCGGCGGGGTGTTTCGGCGGAGGATTCCACGAAGGCGGCTCCAAAAATTTTCAGGAGCGGCTCGATGCTGGCCGTAGTTTCGTCGAGCGAGATGGCAACCGTAGATTCGTTGAGCAGGCGGAGATTTATTCCCTCGCTTGCCGCACGGGAGACCAGGGCGGAGGCGAATTCGTTTTTTGGAGTCACGCTGACCGTGTCGAAGAACGCGGCGTGATGCACGGTGTGGCCAGCTTTTTTGAGCGACTCGGCGAGGTTTGTAGCATGGCGATGCACGCGTCCGGCGATGGCGCGAAGTCCCTCGGGACCGTGGTAAACAGCATACATCGAGGCCATCACAGCGAGTAAAACCTGAGCGGTGCAGATGTTGCTGGTCGCCTTGTCGCGGCGAATGTGCTGCTCGCGGGTCTGAAGCGTAAGGCGGAGGGCGGGATTGCCGGCAGCGTCCTTCGAAACACCTACGAGACGACCGGGAAGGCGGCGTTTGTGTTCGTCGCGCGTGGCCAGGAAGGCAGCGTGTGGGCCGCCAAATCCGGGGGCCACACCGAAGCGCTGACTCGATCCGATGACGACATCCGCACCGCATTCGCCGGGCGGTTTGAGAAGCGTAAGCGCAAGCAGATCTGTGGCTACAACCGCCAGCGCGCCCGATGCGTGGGTGCGTGCTACGAGTTTTTCCAGATCGCAGATCGAGCCATCAGTGGCGGGATATTGGAAGAGGGCGGCAAAAACAGGCTCTTGTGGGCCCTGCTCTGCGGAACCAGTCAGAATCCTTATACCAAGTGGCTCTGCGCGGGTTTGCAGAACGGCGAGAGTCTGTGGATGGACATGGTCCGCCACGAAGATCGCGTCACCACCTTTGATGTCTTGGCACAGGGCCATGGCCTCTGCGGCGGCGGTGGATTCGTCGAGCAGGGAGGCGTTGGAAATCTGCATCCCGGTCAGGTCGCAAACCATCGTTTGGAAATTCAGGAGCGCTTCGAGGCGACCTTGGGCGATCTCCGCTTGATATGGTGTATAAGCAGTATACCAACCCGGATTTTCAAGGATGTTTCGACGAATGACCGCAGGCGTGTGCGTGCCGTAAATGCCCATCCCGATGTGGTTCGTGGCGATTTGATTTTCCGCCATGATCGCCTTCAGCTCAGCCAAAGCCTCCTCCTCCGAGCGGGCGGCGGGGAGATTCAAATCACGCTGCAAGCGAATCGCCGAAGGCACGGTCTCGTCGATCAACGCGTCCAGCGACTGCGCGCCGATCGCGGCGCACATGGTTTCGATTTCAGTGGATGAGGGGCCGATATGGCGGTTGGCAAATGCGGTCATGTGAAAAATAGTAACGATTGGCGATCAGTGTTGGTTGATTTTTCTTTCACGGGCGGCTTCGAGTTCGAAAACGGCCTGTAAATCGCGGGGTCTTCCCATGGCGCGTTTTGCAATGAGTATGCCCTCCAGAGTGAGCGTCATCGTGGTGAAACCTGCCATTTCGATTGGTTCACTCAACTTGAGGCATTCGCTGTATCCGCCGATACCTTTGACATTTCCAAGGCAGTCGAGCTGCCCCCAGTCAGTGGCAAGGTAAATGTTCTGAAATGGCTGGGGTGTGAGTTGCTCCAGAGAAAAAGGAATCCGTCCGGGCGTCATACGGTGATACGGATGCAAATCTTTGACCGCATCGAAAAGGCGTCTGATGTTTTCGCTGCCCATATCGCAAACGACATCGACATCCGTTGTGAGAATCGAGGCCCCCTGAAGAAAGGCAGCCAATCCGCCGCAGAGCACAAACTCCACCTTGGCCTCAACGAGTCGGCAGGCGATGGATTCCAGATTTGGCACGGGTTTGATTCAGCGCTGCTTTAAGGGCTTCCGCTTGATTGAGGGCGATATCGTTTTGCCGGATTTTTTGGGTAGGCGTGAGTCGGAGATTTTCGTCGATCAAGGAAATATCGATGCCATAAGCCTCGGCGCGTTGGACGGCCGTCATGTGCTTGGTGGCTTCGCAAAAATCCTCGAACTCCGCGATGGTCATGCTCCGATCTGCTCCCGGTAGGCGGCGGCGTCTTTGAGGGCGGCGACTTCGGCGGCGTCGGCGATGCGGATTTTAAAAATCCAGCCGGTGCCGAAGGGATCGGTATTGAGCAGCGAGGGGTCGGCTTCGATGGCCTCGTTGCGTTCGACGACCTCGCCGGACACCGGAGCATAGATGTCGCTGGCTGCTTTCACGGATTCCACAACAGCGGCGACATCTCCGGCTTTGACGGATTTTCCAATTGCGGGAGGCTCGGCAAAAACGATGTCGGTCAGTTCGGCTTGAGCGTGGTCGGTGATGCCGACGGTGCCGGTATCGCCCTCGACAAGAATCCACTCATGGGAGGTGGCGTAGCGCAGGTTTTCAGGAATATTCATGGTTTTTTGTAGAATGGTTTTTTGACGACTTGGGCGCGGAAGCGGCGATCGCGGACTTCGATGTCGACCATCTGCCCGATATCGCAGTAGGCAGGCGGCAGATAGGCCATGGCAATACCGTAGCCGAGGCTAGGAGAAAGGGCCCCGCTGGTTGTCTCAGTGACCGGCTCGCCGTTGACATAGACTTTGTAGTGAGGCCGCACGGGAGGAGCCTTGTCGATGACGCGTAGGGCACAGAGCTTGTGAGGAAGGATGGAAGCCTTTTGGGCGAGCAGAACATCACGGCCAATGAATGCGGGCTTCTTCAGATCGACGAAATATCCCAGACCGGCTTCGAGCGGGGTGCGATCCGGCGAGAGATCGGAGCCGTTCAGCGGGTAGCACATTTCGAGGCGGAGGGTGTCACGCGCCCCGAGTCCACAGGGGGTCGCTCCCGCATCGAGAGCGGCTTGCCAAGCGGCGGAGGCTTCGCTGGCGGGCATGACCCATTCGAATCCCGCCTCGCCGGTGTAGCCTGTGGTGGCAATGAACGACCGGCCGGATTGGATTTCCTCGACCCGGTTGCGCTCTGCAGGCATCGGGCGCTGGAAGAGCTTTTCAAAGATCGATGCGGCTTGAGGTCCTTGAATCGCGAGCGCGGCGAATTGGGCGCTGCGGTCCTCGAATTGAACTCCCGGCACGGCATGCTTCCGCAGCCAAGCGGCATCCTCCGAGATTTTGGCGGCGTTCACGATGAGGAGATAATTTTCCTCCCCGAGGCGGTAGGCGATGAGATCGTCAATCACCCCGCCGCGTTCATTGAGGAGGATCGTGTATTGGGCATGGCCGACTGGGAGTGCGGCGAGATTGTTGGTGAGCAATCCATCGAGCCAAGCTGTGGCCCCGGTGCCGCTCACGAAAAACTCGCCCATGTGCGAGATGTCGAAGACGCCGCAGGCTTCGCGGACGGCTTTGTGCTCTTGAAGGATTCCAGTATATTGAACGGGCATTTCCCAGCCTGCGAATTCGACCATGCGGCCGCCGGTGGCAAGATGTTGGTCGAAGAGTGGAGTTCGCATAAGGCGCGCAAACTATGAGCAAACGGATGCCCTGCGCGAAGGAATTTTTTTACGCTTTTTGCATGCGTTCCGCAGGGGAGCGGGTGGCGGGGCTATGCAGCAAAAAACACGCCGATCCGATGCAAAGACCAAGGATTCCGGCACACATCCGCTCCATCGAATCGGTGATAAAGCGATCCGGTTGAGGCAGAATCGTTGCCGCCACAGCAAACATCGCGGCAGCCTGGCGGAAAACGGCGGCGTGGGCGGGCAGGCGCAGGGCGAACCACTCGAAGACCCCGATGAGGGCTGACAGACCCAACAGAAAAACAGCCAGGTCGTTTCCCGACCCGGTGATTGGAATCAAGAAAACCAACGCCACAACGATGCCGAGCAACCCGCCGACGAATTTTTTAGCCACGCCTCCGCCGGTCATTGTGAGAGCCAGGGCGGCCGTGAGGGATGACACCGTTGTGACATTCAACTGAAGCGGCAAAAGCGTGCAGGCCGTAATGAGACCACACACGGCGGCGGCACCGATCACCACAGCAGAGCCCGGCGGGGGACTCTGGCTTTTGGCGGCTACGGGCTCTCGAAAAAAGGCCAAGCCCACCAGTGCTGCAGCCAGTGTGGCCGTGATGAGGGAAAAGAGATGAGCGAAGCCGAAAACGATATCACGCGCCGGAAAAACAAAGGACTCGGCAAACATCGCAACGATTCCGATGCCAAAGAGAATGCCACAGGCGGGACCGAAGCGCCGAAGCGCAAAAACTGTCCCCCAGCCGGTGAGGGTGAAAAACAGGGGCAGGGAAATCCATTGTTCATTCGGAGCGAGCGTGAGGATGGCGACCCCTGACAGACAGCCGGCGAATGCGGAGAGGATGCGGCGGAAAAGTTCTAAGGCGCTCTGACAAGGAATGCCACCGAGCAATTGCACGAGGAGGACAGCAAGGAACGGCTGCGGGATATGAAAAATGCCAACAACCAGCGCGGCGAGGGCCACGGCGAGAGCCTGACGCAATGCGCCACGAGCGGCCTCAGTCATTTGGCGCGGGGGGTATGAAGCCGCGCTGCTCGACCGATTGAAGCTTCTCGAGGCGTCCGGCATCCGAAACGCTGCGCGTATCCACGATGACCGCCGCACGGCCACCCATACGGAAATCGCCCTCGCCTTCGAGAAGGATTCTGACCGGAAAACGCTGGGCCAGTTGCACGAAATCGAATGTTGGCTGGACCTGTGAGAAGACGCCCTCGCCGCCGGGCGTGGCTTTCGATGCGGTGCCGAGGGGATAGACCGCCTTGGGAATGCCCTGAACAATTCCAGAGACCACCTTGCCACGCTGCGCCATGAGATAGACCCTTGCGAACTGGCCAGCTTGGATGCGGCGGAGATCGGTCTCGCGGAAATTCGCGAGCACGAACCAGACCGAGGAATCGACGAGAGAAAAGATCTGCTCCCCAGCCGAGGCGTAGGTGCCCGGTGCGATCTGAAGGTTCGTCACATACCCATCACACGGCGCGTAGATTTTGCAGTAGGAAACCTTGAGTTCGAAATCACGCAGGGCGGCGGCGGCCTGCTCCACGCGGGTGTTGCGTCCATCGAACTCTCCGAGCTTGTTTCGTGCCCGTTCGACGGCGGCCTCGGCTTCACGCACGAGCGCGCGGGCGCTTTCGGCATCCGTCTGCGCCCGCTGAACGCGGTCGGGTGAGGTAAAATTTCCTGCCAGCAAGGGCTGGAGCCTCTGGTAGTGGGAATCGGTATAGTCCGCCTTCGCTCGGCGCTCACGGAGCGTCGCCTCGGCTGCGGCGATCTCGTCGCGGAACGCCTTCACATCAAGGCCGACCAACTCCAGATGGGCCTTGGCCTGAGTAGCAGCGGCCTCGTAGGGACGGGCATCCAACTCGAAAAGCAAATCACCCCGTTTCACAGCCTGGTTGTCTATGACATGGATACGGGTGATCGATCCACCCACCTGCGGGGCAACGCCGACGACATTCGCCCGCACCTCGGCATCCTCGGTGCGGGGGAAGGTTTGCAGGTTTTGCCAAACCGCGAATACCACAAGAGCAGCGGCAGCTACGATCACAAGGCGGAGAACCCAGACCGGCAGGCTGCTTTTCTTCGGATCGGAAATCATCGCGCCGAGAAAAAGACAAGCCACACGCCACCGGTGAGGACAGCGAAAAGACAGGGATACATGATGGCGGATGGGCGCAGGACGGCGGCAAGGCCGACCCGGGATAGAAACTCACCGAGCAACCATGTCCCTAGAGCACCGGCAATCATGCAAGCCAACCAAGCGGGAAAGTAAGCGCCGGCCACATCCACGAGCGGGTCGCCTGAGGACTTGATCAATGCCAGCACTGCAGGCAGTTTGGCCGCGCCAATGTTCATGCTCTTCGATAGCCGATGGCGGCGCATTTTTACAACGCCAATGATTGCGCTGGCTCTTGCATGGCTTTTTTCAGGAATGGCATTTGCCGGGAATTCCACAATTCGCGAGACGCCGGTTTTCAAGGAATCGAAGACCTACGATCTTGGGCGCTTGCTGGAACTCGGTATGGCGAACAATCCCAAAACCCGTGCGGCCTGGTTCCGTGCGGAGGCAGCTTATGCCGGTTCCCGCGAGGCGCGGGCGCCGTATTTTCCGAAATTGGGAGCCGCCTTTGAGGGCGGAGTGGACAAGTGGTATACGCCGGCCATCCCCGCGCCAAATGTGTTCACCCGCCAGCAGGCCACGACGGTTCTTTCGATCGAATACCTTCTTCTCGACTTCGGCAGGCGCGCGGCGGATGTGTCGCGTGCGGTGGCTCTCTTTGACGCGGCGGGGTTTGTTTATGAAAGAAAACTTCAAGAGGTTGTCTTTGAAATCCAGCGCCGCTACTTCGCGCACGAGGCGGCGCTCTGGAAGGAACTCGCGGCCGTGTCATTGCTTGAGTTTGCCAAGACTGCCGCTCAAACGGTGGAAATGGAGGCGAGGAACGGGCTCTCGGCGAGGCCTGAACTCCTGCGGGCACGGAAAAATGTGTTGGATGCCCAATATGAACTTGAGGCAGCCCGTGCCTTGGTGCGGAACACGCTGGGCGAATTGTGCATCGCAGTCGGTATCCCGGCCAACTCGCGCCTCACACTGGCCTCAAACGAGCTGCCCACGAGTTCGAGCAATTTGCGCGAGAGTGCGGGCAAACTTATCGAGGCCGCTCTGACATCACGCCCCGATCTCGCCGCGCGTGCGGCGGATGTCCGTGCGAGCGAGGCGGCCAGCCAGCGTGCGGAGGCAGATTTTTTCCCTGAGGTGAAGCTCGAGGGCAACTACGCCTACTCGGCCTTCCAGTATGAGGCGGAGACCGGCAAGGATAAGGGAACGAATGCGGCAGGCATCAATGGCTATGGAGGCTTCATCACGGCGAAGTGGGATCTTTTTGATGGATTTGAGCGCGTGGAGAAGGTTCGCAAGCGGCGTGA
>JBIKUM010000513.1:0-3296 GCA_044347585.1 Terrimicrobiaceae bacterium | reverse complement strand
AGTGCCACCCACACTTAGTGTTGCTGAAATGAATGCTACATTTTTCTGATTAGAAATGCGCTTCAGCATTCGCCCAGGCATTCGGTGATACAGCATGACGCCACCGTCTTCAGTCAAGCCTATGCTTTTATACCAAGCGGGTTCGCCGATCTCTTCAAAGATCAACATCGCTATCGCTCGGATCTCAGGTGGCACATCTCGCTTTGAAAGGACTTCTGTTGCTGCTTGTTTTGCTGAAGCTGCTTTGATGCCGTATTCAGCAAGTTCTTTGCCTGTGATTTCACAATCAGACTGAAGTGCTGCTGCTTCAGGTAACTGATCAGCTTCGTCAAAAATCAGAACATCTCGTATGGTGGACCCGTTGTAGTCACCTCTCAACCGCTGATCAATGATCACAGATGCACTTGTTGCTAACATCACATCGGCTGATCGTGCTGATTCTCGGTATGCAGCATATTCTTGCTTTGACTCAAATCGTGATCTGGGCAAAAACGCTTGAACAGAAACAGAATCTAGTATGACTGCTTTGCGATCTGCTGAGTTTAGAAGTTGGTCAATCAACATATGAGTCGGCAGAATCAGCGCAACTTTCTTGCCTTCAGCGACAGCATCAGCAACTGCTGCTAAGTATGCTCTTGTCTTGCCAAGCCCTGTTGTGCCTTCAAGCAACAGCGGCGCAACTGGTTCACTCAGATGCGCTTTGAGTCGTTGATAGAAATTGACTTGTTCTGCTGATCTGAACATTTCTGATACCACTGCTCATTTGCTTTCGTTTCAGTTTTTGAGCCACGCTTTCTGAAAGCAGTGAAAGTGCGGCTTGATAAGACTTCGTCTTTCTTCAATAGCCACTCAAACAACAAGTGGCTTCACCTATCGTTCCGCCGTCCAGTATGTCGCCGTTGTTCCAGTAGCCACTCAAACAACAAGTGGCTTCACCTGTGTGGAAAAGCCAATCAACATCTACTTTGTTCCAGTAGCCACTCAAACAACAAGTGGCTTCATCCGGCGTGAAAACCTGAAAGCTGCCCTTCTCGTTCCAGTAGCCACTCAAACAACAAGTGGCTTCACCGCTGCGTGCGCTTGAGCTACTCGGCAAGCTTTTCCAGTAGCCACTCAAACAACAAGTGGCTTCACCGCTTGAGGGTTGTCGCTTTGTTGCATGGAAGTTCCAGTAGCCACTCAAACAACAAGTGGCTTCACCCGACCCGTCTATCCAGATAACGTAGTCCTCGTTCCAGTAGCCACTCAAACAACAAGTGGCTTCACCCGATATAACCGTAGACCTTGAGCTTATGACGTTCCAGTAGCCACTCAAACAACAAGTGGCTTCACCACGATTTCTTCAACCCTATGATTTCGTTCAGAAATACCCCCTTTTCATCCTCAAAAATTCGTGATTTTTGCTTCAGCATAACCACCGATAGCAACCGTTTTTACTTGCCGACCTGATGCATCAGCAAATTCAAAGACACCTGAAATTTCACCGCATCCTCTTGCACTATGCGCTCCAAGAACTGGAGCGAGACTGAGTTCCCGCAGTCCAAATTCAATCAGTTCAAGATCACGCTCTGTTGCTTTTTCAATCACAATGCGACCGTGTAGTTCAATACCTGCAGGCAAAGCATAGTGCTGAACAATCGTGCGTGTGCTGACTTTCATATCGCCCATCGCATCTTTGAACTTTTCCATTTCAGCCTTGGCAACTTCAAGTGCTTTCTTATCATCATCAACAGCGTTGTCGCCAAACAGTGAAAGATTTTTCTTATCATTTTTACGGACCTTGGCTTCAAGTTGCTTGACTAACGCTGCTGCTGCTGCTCGTCTGTTATTGCTTTCAGTGCGACCAAGAAAGCCTTGAAGATCCTCTTGATTCATCAGATCAAGCGCATCTTCGGTGTCATCTAAGTCTTTGCGAACGCCCGTGAACGCTTCAGGCAACACATTCATGCTTGGCAAAAAATGACTGACTTTCAGTCTTGACTTGATTCCCAAGCCACTGCCAAAAAGATCAAGAATCGGGCTTGCTTCACGCTGCTTTTTCAGTGCTGCTAAGTCAATCTGATCCGATTGCTTTTCGCTTTCAGCGTCTTGCCCGATCATCTCAGCATAGATTTGAGGCAGTCTGTAGGGCGTTCCTGCTTTTGCAGCATCACGCATGTTCCTCAGCGTCACTGCCCTTCGCAGAAAACCTCTCAGTGTCGTTGCTGGCAAAAAAGCAGTCTTCAAAGCATTGCCGTCTGCGTCTATGCCTCGTGTCATCACGGGAAAGTTCTCAAACTCATTTTCTCTTGCACCATCAGCAACAGGCATTTTGATTGACAGTGGTGCTTCCGTTTTCAGAACGGCGTTGATGATGATTTTGCTGTTCATACCGATTCTCCGTTCAATCTTTAGATGTTGAGCATTCCCATGCCAAACGCTTTACCAACACGACCTACACCCTTAGCAAGCGTTTGCTCAAAACTAGTCTGATCAGCCACTTTTAGAATGCCTGTGAAGTCAGTTGCGTCTATCCAGAATTTGCGATTTGTCTTTGTCACGATATCCAAGCGCCCATCGTTGACATGAACTGCTAAGAGTGAAAAGCCTAGTTTTTCTGATTGCGCCTCAAGCCAAGTGCGTCTGCTTCGCCAATCACCGATGTCAGGGTAGATGTTCTTGCCACCCTTCCGAATAGCAACAGACGCTCTCAGTTCAAAAGCCAGCACATCACCGAGAGAGACTTGCCTAATGGCTTGACCAGACTCGGTGATCTGTTTTTCAGTCCGAACGATGAGGTGATCACCACGGTCTACAAACTGATAGCCACTACCGTCACAGAGTTCAGCAATCATCCGATGGACAGCGTAGCCTCTGACGCTCTCAGGCTTTTGAATCGTATGATTGAGCATCAAGTTGCCTTGCGCTTCCAGATTGCTTTCTGAATACCACCAGATTCTTCAGTGGGCTCAGCGTCAAGGTCAAAACTCTCAACCCCTGCTGGTGAGCAAATTCTGACAAGTCGCCTGTCAACAGAAATAAAGAGATTTGCGATGGGCACAGGTGCTTTGTCAAACATCAAAAATATTCTTGGTTCAACGCCATCCCAGGTTTGAAACTCTTCCATGAACGCTTCAATCCGAGTCCGATCATCTTGTTCAACGCCCTTCGCTGCTAGTTTTAACTGAACCGTGCTGCGGTTCGGTCTGACGATTGCCCAACCTGAACTTAGCCGACTCTCCGTGCCCTTGGCTAACTTATGATTGCTTGAAAGTGCTTTCCATGCAGCAGCGGTAGGTGAAAGACCGTCACAATTG
>JBIKUM010000562.1:0-3297 GCA_044347585.1 Terrimicrobiaceae bacterium | reverse complement strand
GAGATAAGCGCTGAGGATCGCACCTGGCTGGATAGCCAACCCGTTGGGAACGAATTGCTGTAGTGGAGCGAGGGGACATCTACCTGGTCTCGCTGGATCCAACATCCGGCCGCGAACAGCAAGGAACGCGGCTGGTTCTCGTAGTCTCGCCCACTGAGTTCAACCGGCTCACCAAGGCGCCGATCGTTTTGCCGATCACCGGCGGCGGCAACTTCGCCCGCACCGCGGGCTTTGCCGTGCCACTGATGGGGGCCGGCACATCAACAACGGGTGTTGTTCGTTGTGACCAGCCACGCGCGCTCGATTTGTCATCGCGCCACGCCCGAAAGCTGGAGAGCGTACCAGACGCCATTATGGACGAAGTACTGGCCAGGACCGCACCGCTGTTCGAGTAGCCCCAAGAAGACACTTTCTATGCGCTCATGCCAACGGGTATGGCAGAAAAGGCTGCGATCACGCATCGATTTTTGCAGCGCAAGATGGTCGAGTATGAGGCCTTGCAGGCGGAGATTGAGGCCTTAAAGCGTGAGCAGGCAGAGGGGCTGGATCCATATAGCCCGACTTCGTAAATATTCGGTAAAGACGTAGTGACTTTCAGAGCACCAGTAAAAAATGCTGGACACAATTTTCTTTTAGGGCTATTTTTGCAGGCATGGACACCAGCCTGCTCGTCTCCGAGACCATCTCCAACACCGATGACCCGGTGGCAGCGCCCACACCCTTTGACCTTGAGCTTATCACCATCACTCGCCGCGAGCACGTGGAACTTAAGACCACCGCTGCACATTACAAACGGATGCATGGCGATGCGACTAAGCGTATAGAGCGCTTGCGTGCCCATCACCAGAGGGAAATACTTGTCTGGCAAGAGAAGTTAAAAGTGGTGCAAACTAAACTCGATCATGCGCATGCGCAGTTGCGCGGCCTACGCCAACAGACCTTTGGCACAAGGGCTGAGCGAGCTGACTCTCTGAAACCGCGGCTTCAGGGGTTGCCACTTGACTGTCTTGCCAAGACAACCCGGTCCCGCGGACAGCAAACCGGTTGGCAAGGTCATGGGCGCACTCGGGCAACAGAACTGCCTGTACGTGAGGAAGTGCTGAGCGCTGATCCATGCTGTTGTCCCCAATGTGGCTTAGGGTTTGTCGAGATGGCAGGCACACAGGATACCGAGGTGTTGGAGATTGAGGTCAAGGCCTATCGACGTCAGATTCGACGCCAACGGTTGCGTGCTGTTTGCCAGTGCCGTGCCATACCTGGCATCGTGACGGCAACGGCACCGCCGCAATTGATCCCTCGGGGCAAGCTCGGTATCTCATTGTTGGCTGAAGCACTACTCTCGAAGTACCGACATGGCGTACCCACCCACCGGTTGCTAAAGCAGTGGCGTGACCTTGGCTTGCCGGTTGCCCAAGGCACGTTAACCGGCAACCTTCAGCAATTGCTGCCGTTATTTGCACCACTAACACAGGCTGGGCTCGCACACTTGCGTGCTTCGAAGGCGTGGCATGCCGATGAAACCCGCTGGGAAGTATTTGATCCTGAGCGTAAGGCACTCCGAACACGGCACTACCTTTGGGTGTTCCGGTGTGCTGAGGTGACCCACTTTGAGATCGATCCGTCGCGCTCGGCCTGCGTGCCCGCCTCAGTGCTCGAGGGGGTGTCATCTGGCGTGCTCTCAGTGGATCGCTATGCGGCCTACGGCAAATATGCTCGCCACACGCCAGGCCTTCAACTGGCTTACTGTTGGGCACACCAGCGGCGTGACTTTCTGTCTGCCGCCAGTCAGTTTCCTGGACTTTGGCCATGGGCACTTCAGTGGATTGAACGGATCGGGCAGCTTTATGCCTTGCACAACAAGCGGCGCCTAATGGCATCGCAACCTGATAGCGCTGCGTTTGGGCTGATCGATCAGTTGCTGCGCCATCAAATCGAGGGCATCCGTGGGTGCTGCCAAGCGGAATTACAGCAAGAGGATTTGCCTGCCAAAGTACACGCAGTCTTGCGAAGCATGGTTCGGCATTGGGCAGGTTTAGTGACATTTGTGGATCATCCCAAGCTAGACCTTGATAATAATCAGTCAGAACGCAGCCTGCGTCCCGCGGTGGTGGGACGCAAGAATTACTACGGCTCGGGCAGCCAGACCAGCGCTCAATTGGCTGCCACCATGATGAGCTTGTTCGCCACGCTAGAAGCGTGGCGTATTCACCCCCGGCGATGGTTGACCGAGTACCTGCACGCCTGCGCGATTGCCGGTGGCCAACCGCCAGATGACTGTCGTGACTTCATCCCTTGGCAGATGGGTGAAACAAGGCTTGCTACATTACGGGAAGGCTATCAACCCAGAGCAAGTGAATGAAGACCTACGGCGGCTACTCAGCCAGCGTGCTGGTAGACACACTGACCCGATTGATGGGGGAACACCCTGGCATTAAGCGCTCGCCGCTGTCGCGCCTTGTTTGCGAGGCGCTCAATTGGCGCGGTGTCGATGGACGGTTAAGTGAGATGACCTGTCGGGTGATGATGCTCAGACTGCAAAGAGACGGGCATATCGCGCTGCCGCCATCACAGATACCCAATCCCCGGCGTCGGGCCAGTTACGATCCCACACCGCTGACTGACCCACAGCCCGAGATCGTCAGACCGGTTCATGAATTGCCGCCATTACGTATCGAAATCATTCAAGGCCAAGGGCCGGCAAGCAAGCTGTTCAATGAGTACATGGCACGCTATCACTATCTCGGCTACACGCCACTTTCAGGTCACCAGATGCGATACCAGGTCTATGCAGGTGACACCCTGGTGGCGCTGCTCGGGTTTGGGGCTAGTGCCTGGAAGCTTGCTGACCGAGAGCGCGTGATTGGTTGGAATGATGAACAACGCCAACGGCATCTGCACAGAGTGATCAACAACAACCGCTTCCTGATCCTGCCGTGGATTAAATCCAAGGGCTTGGCATCGAAGATCTTGGCCAAACTTGCCAAGCAATTGCCGCATGACTGGCAACAGCGTTACGATTATCAGCCTGTACTCATGGAAACCTTTGTTGAAAGCCCACGCCATGCAGGCACCTGTTACAACGCGGCTAATTGGCAGCGGATCGGCAGAACGGCGGGGCGGGGTAAGAAGAGTCGAACTAGCAAGCAATTGTTGCCCACCAAGGACATCTGGATCTACCCGCTGCGCAAGAACTACCAGGATACCCTCTGTTGCTGACCGAAACCGAACCAGATGTGCGGCTGACGAGGTGGTGAAGTCTTTACCGAATATTTACTCATAGCAAGCATGGCCAATCCA
>JBIKUM010000517.1:0-3299 GCA_044347585.1 Terrimicrobiaceae bacterium | reverse complement strand
GCCGCTTCCCGCCGAACTCACCACGCCGACATCGCCCCCCATCAACCTTGCGATGCGCCTGGAAATGATCAGGCCGAGTCCGGTACCCCCGTACTTGCGGGTCATCGAATCGTCGCCCTGGGTGAACGCCCGAAACAGCCGTCCCTGCTGTTCGGGGCTGATGCCGATGCCTTGGTCGGCGACTTCCAGTCGCAACAGCACGCCATGGCTGTCCTGGCCCATGAGCCGACCGCTGACGCGAATCTCGCCATCGTCGGAAAACTTGATCGCGTTGTTTACGAAGTTGATCAGTATCTGCCGCAATCGCATGACAGGCGCAAGCCCTTGGCTTGCGCCTGCTCCCAATGCATGCCCAGAGCATCATCGACCACCTGCGCCAGGGAAAAATCGCGTTCCTCCAGCGTCATGCGATCAGCCTCGATGCGCGATATGTCGAGGATGTTGTTGATCACGGCGAGCAGGTGCTGGGCGCCCGCCAGGCTCTTGCCCAGGTAGTCGATCTGCTTAGGATCGGAGGTGCAGCGCAAGGCCAGATTGGTCATGCCGATGATCGCGTTCATCGGCGTGCGCAGCTCGTGGCTCATGTTGGCGAGGAACACGCTTTTGGCGCGGCTGGCGGATTCGGCGGCATCGCGCGCTTGCGCCAGTTCGGTGGTGCGTGAATGCACGAGTTCCTCGAGGTGGTGCCGATGCTGGTCGAGTTCCCGATCGGCCAGCCTCTTCTCGGTGATGTCGTGACCGATGCACAGGACTCCGGTGGGTCGGTTCAGCGCGTCCAAAACGGCGCGATTGGCCCAGCGCACATAGACGCGCCGCCCATCGCGGGTCATGTTTTCATTTTCGTTTTCGGCGAATTTTTCAGGCTCGGCCGCGATCGCCAGGATCATCGCCCTCAAGTCGCGGCCGCTATCGCCGTCGCGCGGCGGAACGATGGTGCCGAGGACATTGCGCCCCAGAATCTCGCCGGCCGAATACCCGAAGAAGCGTTCGGCGAACTCGTTGAAGTAGGTGACCTTGCCTTCGATGTCCATGCGCAGGATGATCACGTTGGCATGACTGACCAGCTCGCGATACTTTGCCTCGCTCGCTTTCAGCGCCTCGTAGGCCGTGGCGAGCTGCGACTTCGTCACCGTGGTCTCCTGCAGGCTCTGCATCAAGCCGTTGAAGGCCCTGGCCAGGGTACCGATCTCGTCGTCGGAGTCGAGCGGAACGCGCCGGCTGAGGTCAGTCGTATCGGCGCGAAGCTGTTCGATGGACTCGATCAGCACGGCAAGCGGACGGGTGACGAAACGCGAAAGCACGAACACGAAGGCCGCAAAGCCCGCCAATACCGCGAGCAACCCGACGCCCGCCCTGCCGACCTGCATCTGGCGCAACTTTTCGTCGATCACCCTGGCCGATACGCCTACCACGACGTTGCCCAGGCGGGCGCCGTCCAGCGAGGCCAGCGGAACCACCGCGGCATAGCCGTCCATGCCGTCGAAGGAATAGCCGACGGTCGCCGCTTTTGTCGCCGCCAAAGCGGCGAGCAGCGCCGGATCCACGATCCGCGTTCCATGCCGGCCAGGCTCACTGTGGAAACGCACGACATCGTCGCTGCCCACCACCATCGCGAACTCGACACCATCGAAGGAATCCACGACGTCCCGGCAATGCTTGTCGAAGCCTGCCAGGTCGTCAAGGCGGATGCCGAGCGACTGGATCCGGTCGAGCTGGATCTGCAGGCCCTGGGCGATCGCCAGCGACCGCGATTGCAGCGCAGCGACATAGGTTTGCGTAAACAGGATGCTGCTGGCCAAGTAGATCGCCACCATGCCAATCAAGGTAATGCTGGCGGCGATCAGAAGGATCTTTGCCAGCAGGCGGTGCTTCATGGCTGGTCCCACTCGAAGCGCTGGATGATCTCGGCGCCCAACAGCAGGTCGGAATTGAGGCGCAGGCCGAGCTTCCTGGCCCGGGCCAGGCTGATCACCGGCACGCCCTTGGTGGTTGGGACCATCGCGAAGCTGGAAGGGCTCTTTCCCGCGGCCAGTATGCCGCGCGCCATGCGGCCCGCGGCCCTGCCCTGCTCACGCTCGGAAACCGTCACCGCGCAAAGGGTGCCGAAATAGACGCGATCGATCCAGAAGGCGAAATCCGGGAGCTTGCTGTTCTCCACCGTCCAGCGCTGCACTTCCTGGTAGGGCACGTTCTTGCCGTCGGCATCCTTCAGGTTGAAGATGCCGATGGTGCCGATGATGTCGGCCCGACTCTGATATTCCGCGATCTTGCGCTTGTAGTCGGCAAAGCTGGGAACGGTATCGGCGGCGACGATCGTCATTCCCGCAAGCTGCGGCATGGCACTTTCGATGCGCGCCCGCACCGGCTCCCACATCTTCGCGTCATCAAAGATCAGTGCAATTCGCCTGGCATCGGGGACGATCTTCCTGGCCAGCATCACCGACTGGACGAAGTGTTCCTGTTCGAGCACCCCGGTCACGTTCGAGCTGCCCGCGAATCCGTAGGCGGCCGGCTGGTTGTTGACTCCGCTGAAGACGAAGGGAATCTTTGCATTGACATAGTGCCGCGCCACGTATTCCTGCGCATCGTCATCGGTGCTGTACACCAGGTCGGGCTTCCAGCTTTCGATCAGCGCGCGGGCCTCCAGCCCTTTTCGCCCCTTGCTCTCCGTCGCGCTCATGCGCTTGGTATCCATCTGGAAAACCTTGTAGGTCAACGGCAGGCCCTTCATTTCCTCCTGAAAGCCCTCCAGTTGCCTGTCGGTCCAGCGCCATGGAGAGTGGTAGCTCATGATGTGCAATATGCGGAACTCCCTCTTTGCTGGGGCAGGTGAATCCGCCAGCGCCAAGGGCGAGATTCCGAACGCGATCAGCGCCAGTACCCGCAGCCAGCGGGGCCATTCAGCATGCGATTTCATGCGTATCTCCTTGGAACGCGCAAAGTAAATTCCGGAACCAATGGCATCGATCAGGCCGCCTTTCGCAACCAGCTCAGCACCGTCGCGAACAAGACATCCGGCGCCACCGGCTTGGCGATGTGGTCGTTCATGCCGGCCTCCAGGCAGCGTTCGCGATCCCCGGCGAAGGCATTGGCGGTCATCGCCAGGATCGGCACCGTCGCCATCCCGGGCAGGCGCCGGATCTCGCGGGTCGCGTCCAGTCCGTTCAACACCGGCATCTGCACGTCCATCAGGATCAGGGCATAGTTTTCGGTACGCGCGCGATCGACGGCTTCCGCGCCATTGCGCGCTGCCTCCGGCATGAGTCCCGCGTCTTCCAGCAGGAACATGGCGACATCGA
>JBIKUM010000323.1:0-3300 GCA_044347585.1 Terrimicrobiaceae bacterium | reverse complement strand
AATCCGCAACCATGTGGGAAAAGTCATCGGTCCCATTGCCAAGCCAGACGAAATTCGCTTCACCGAGTCCCTGCCAAAAACACGCAGCGGAAAAATCATGCGCCGCCTCTTGAAACAAATCGCCGCCGGAGTTCAGATCACCGGCGACACGACGACACTTGAAGATCTGAGCGTTCTCACGCGCCTCAGTTCTGCAAAAGACGAGTAACATTGAACATCCGAATGCTCCAACCGCCCGCTTGCTTCAGCGTCAATTCAGTCATTTCCAAAATTCCTAGCTGTTGCAGGTGGCGGGCGTTCCTGATCGCTCAGATCGCCCTCCTCACCACGATTCTCTCGGCAGGGGCGGAGTGGAGCATCGTTTCTGCGACAGGCCTCGGATCGCCTAGTCCCGGGGTAGAGGTCATCGAAACCCGCTGTGTGAACGGAAACCAGACCGCCCGAGTCACTGCGCTTTGCTTCAACGACAAAAACCACACTCTTCGCGTCATCGATAGTCCCTCTCCTGGAAATGCGACACTCGCCAACACTCTGAACAACGCCAAGGTAGTGGCAGGTGTCAACGGCGGCTATTTTCATAAAGACTACCGTCCGGTAGGCCTCATGATCTCCGATGGCAAAACAATCAACGGCTTTGAGAAGGCAAAACTCCTCAGCGGACTCGTCGGTGTGAGGCAGGATGGCCATGTTTCGATCCTCCGTTCGGGGGAATACGATTCCGGCAAATCGCAACTCCTCCAAGCCCTCCAATGCGGGCCAATGCTTGTGGAGGACGACCAGTTGGTCCAGGGTCTCAATGACGAACGAATCGCCCGCCGGACCGTTGTGGCGAAGGGAACTCGCGGCGAAACCGCGCTCATCTACATCTCATCCGTCACACTGGCGGACGCCGCCCGCATCCTTGCGTTGCCTTCGATTCTTGATACATGGAAGCCAAAAACGGCGATCAACCTCGATGGCGGCAGCTCCAGTGGCATGTGGGCGGGAAATGGCATCTCACTGGCAGAAATTGTCCGTGTTCGGAATTTTCTCGCAATCGTTCCACGCTAACCGGGTAAATGATTTTCACGCCCTGATCGGAGTTGTCATTTAGTCCTCGGCTATGTCCGCACTCCATTCATCAGCTCCGCCATCCGACCTGCGGTGGATTCTGTGTCCGCGCTGTCATGCTTCATTGCGTGACCGCCAGTTGCAACCCCATGAATTCCTCTGCTGCGGGCGCTGTGGCGAGCAGGTCAAGTCAGCACACCCCGGGCGCACGATGATAGCGGCTTGGGCATTTGCGATGGCTGCCTTGATCACGCTCATCCCGGCTAATATGAATCCGATTCTCATCTTCAGCGTGGCGGGGAGTTATCAGGAAAACCTCATCATCACAGGTGTCCAAGGTTTGTGGATGCAGGGATTTCAACCCCTCGGCGCGCTCGTTTTTTTCTCTGCCATTTTAGCGCCGGTTTTCTACCTGCTCTCGGTCTCTTATGTCTCCGCCTGTTGGACTCTCCAGATGCGCCTTCCATTTATGGGAGCAGCGTTGCGCTTGGTCGAGGCGCTTGAGCCCTGGAATCTCCTGCCGGTTTTTGCCATCGCCTGCATGGTCTCCGTCGTGAAACTCCGCACCCTCGGCACGGTAAGCTGGGAGCCAGGCTCGCTCTGGATTCTCGCCACTGCCGTGCTCACCATGCTTGCGATTCAGTGCTTCGACAGGAAATGCGCCGAACTTTATGTGGAGGGCGTGAAATGACAGCCCGACACCGATATGAATTGTCGAAGGCCCTCACAGTCGCAGCCATTATTCTCTACATCCCGGCAAATTTTTTGCCGGTTATGACAATTACGATCACCGGACAGGTGGAATCCCTCACCGTCATGGGTGGGGTCATGGAACTCTACGACACCGGGCTTGTCCCCGTGGCGGTTGTGGTTTTTCTGGCAAGCGTCGTTGTGCCTGCTGTGAAACTCGTATCGCTTTCTTGGTTGCTGAGCTTGCACGGATCAGACATTTCGCAATCCCGTCGCATGAAGGTTCACGCATTTCTCACGCGCATAGGCACCTGGGCAATGATTGATGTCTTCCTCCTTTCGATCCTCGTTGCCGTCGGGCAGCTTGGGATTCTAGCCAGTGTGCAAGCAGAGGTTGGCGCACTTTTTTTTGCAGTGATGATTATTTGCACGCTCTATGCAGCGGATGTCTATAAGACTCACATGATCTGGCGGCATATACTGCCAAAATCCCAATGACGAATCAGCACGAACAACACGACCATGGAGTCATCAGCGACTCCCGCAAACGCAGCGTTGCCTGGGTTTTGATTTTCCCGATCATCGCCGCCGCGGCCACTGCATGGTTTCTGTGGACCGACTACAAATCGATGGGTCCTGAAATCGAAATCTCATTCGATGAGGTGCCAGGTATTCAGGCAGGAAAAACCCCGCTCGTCTATCGCGGCGTGGATGCCGGGATGGTCACCGCAGTGGAGTTGGATAAAAATCTCAACAAGGTTCTCGTCAAAGTCCGCCTCAAGGAATTTGCGGCAGCTCTAGCAAGCGAGGAGACCGACTTCTGGGTGGAAAAACCTGTCATCACCTTGGCGGAACTCACCGGTCTGGAATCCATCATCCAAGGCAACTCGATTCGAGCTCGGAACCCCGGCGGTGACTCGGCGACCCGTTTTGTGGGACTCCCCGAACCGCCCCTCATGCCGCTTCTTCCCGGAGCCTTCACTGTCCGACTCAAGGGTGCCCAGATTCCATTCTTAAACAGAGGCACGCCGGTCTACCACCGGGGAGTCAAGGTCGGACTCGTTCGTGAAAAACTGATCGATGAAAATGGAATGCCCGAACTTCGCGTGATGATCGAGCAGGCGTATCGTGGCACTCTGCGCACGACCTCGCGGTTTTGGCGTTTGCCTGCGACATCCATGAAATTTGGCCAGCATGGCTTGAAGCTCGATGTGGAGGGCGTTGATGCCTTGGTGCAAGGCGCTCTGGCGTTTGATCACTTCGACAGGAATGGCATGGAGATCTCGAACGATGCCTTGCTGGAGTTATCCTCGAACGAGTTTGCTTCACGAAGCGCAGGGCGTCTCCTGACTGTGACCTTCGATAATGCTCGGGGAATCACGCCGGGCGAAACCAAAGTTTGCTATCTTGGCCAACCAATCGGCCTTGTGGAATCCATTCAGCCCAGTCCGTCCACTGGGCTCATCCTTGCAGCGTTTCGCCTCATGCCGGAATACGAGCATCTCGCAGATACAGCGGCTTCCTTCACCCTCGTGCGCCCTCATGTTTCCCTCCAAGGTG
>JBIKUM010000590.1:0-2924 GCA_044347585.1 Terrimicrobiaceae bacterium | reverse complement strand
GTCGGCAAAAAGTTCGACGACCTGCTGAAGTACATGCTGCGCGACCGCGACTGGGACTATCTCATGGAGTACGGCAGCGACAACGTGCTCAGCGTCGACTGGGCCCCCAAGGTCGCCGAGCTCATCGCCGCCGGCCACCGCCGCATCGTGCTCAACTCTTTTTTCATCTACGACTCGGCCAAAACGCAGCCGACCCTGCTCTTCCACAAAGGCGGAGCCACCAGCAACATCGGACGCATCACCGACCGCGAAAGCATCGAGCGGACCATCCGCACCCACAACTTCGTCTACGAGCACCGACTCAACAGCGGCCTCGACCACGACAGCCACACCCGAGTCAGCCGAGCCAGCAAGACGCCGCACTATCTGCTCGAGGCGCACCCGCCTCTACTGGTCGACATCAAGGACTCCGGCAGCATGCACTCCTACGCCAGTTTCGCCAAATATCCTGAAAAATACCCCGCCGTATATTTGGAGGGGAACTTTCCCGAACTTCAACCCACAACCACCACCTCATGGCAACCACAGGCAAAATCCGAAGCAACGCCATCGGCGTCTACATCTCAAACACCGCAGTCCCCAACACCGGAACCGCCCCAACCGGAGCAACCTACGGAGACAACGCATGGGAAGACGACACCTTTGAGCTCATCGCATGCGCAACCAGCGGCACCTTCTCAGGCAGCCGCGAAGTCATCGACGCGACGACGAAAGACAACGACGGCCGGCGCGAAATCCTCGCAGGCGGCAGCAGCTGGTCCGTCAGCGCCGAAGGTCTAATCGAATACGGTCTGGCCGGCACGGTCCGCAGCAACGCCGACCTGTTCGACCTCTGGAACAACAACACGCGCGTCCGCCTCGCATGGACGACCGGCGTGGACGGCGACGTCATGTACTACGGCAACGCCTTCATCACGTCATACGAGGAAAGCGCAGCCACCAACGAGGTCGCCAGCTACAGCGTAACCTTTGAGGGCGACGGGTCCATCACCAAAGCCATCATCGGAGCGGCCACGACGTTCAACAATAACAACGACTAATGACGTACAACCAGCTCAGAGGCCACTTCCAAATCGACCTACCAGATGGGACGACGCTGCCGTGCCTGCTCAACATGTACGCGGTGCAGCAGTGGACCTCTGCCAATGGCCTGAACCTCACAGACCTCGACGTCCAGCTCAGGGAGAACCTACTGCAAGCCATGCCGGCCCTCACATGGTACGGCGTGCGCACGCACTACCTGCTGAACGACGAGGAGCCACCCATCACGGAAACCAAATTCGCCATCCTCATCGGCAGCGCCGACTGGACCGAACTGGCCAAAAACGTCACGACCGCGCTCTCGCTGGAAGAGGGCCCCAGCCCAAAAAAAAAGGGGAGCCCACGCAACCCTTGACCGTACAAGGTTTCTACAGCAGAGCGCTCCGCGCGGGGCTGCGTCCGGAGGAATTCTGGAGCAGTACCCTCGCGGAGGTCGCGCAGATGGTGCAGGCGCATGAAGAGCAGGACCGGATGAGCTGGATGCAAACCAGTCACCAGATGGCCCTGCTCTACAACATCAACAGAGGCAAGGCCAAGGCCCTCTCATGGGAGGACTTCAACCCCTACCGCCACGTCGAGCGAAAGACGGCACCGCCGGCGGAGCTCAACGAGGCAACCCTCAACCGCTTCCAGCGCATGACCGAAACCATGAACGCCCGCACCAATGGCCACCAATAACAGCGCCGCGCTGCGCATCATTTTCGGCGCAGATACCTCGCAGTTCGACGCCGCGCTCCAGCAGTCACTGAGCAAGCTGGAAAAAACCAGCAGGGGCCTCAGCAGTGCGGGCAAAACGCTCAGCATCGGACTCACCGCGCCGCTCACAGCCGTCGCCGCCACCTCGGCCCACACAGCCATCAACTTCGAGGCCAGCATGGCCAAAGTGCAGGCGGTCAGCCAAGCGACCAAGCAGGAATTTGAGGCCCTGCGCGACCAAGCACTCTACCTCGGACGTACCACCGTTTTCACCGCGCAGGACGTCAGCGCGCTTCAGCTGGAGTTTTCCAAACTGGGCTTCACCGCGTCAGAAATCCAAAAGGTCACCGAGGCCACCCTCTACCTCGCACAAGCCACCGGCAGCGACCTCGCCGAATCCGCTGAGGTGGCCGGCGCCACGCTGCGAGGTTTCGGACTGAATGCCGAGGAGACCGTGCGGGTCACGGACGTAATGGCCCAGAGCTTCAACGCCACGTCGCTCGACCTCTCAAACTTTCGCGAGGCCATGAAATACGTCGCCCCGGTCGCCAAAAGCGCCGGGGTCTCGCTCGAGCAGACGACGGCCATGCTCGGCATTCTGGCCAACGCGGGCATCAAAGGCAGCCAAGCAGGCACGTCGCTCCGCCGCATCATCAGCGACCTCGGAGCCGGCAGCACGGACACCGCCACCGCCATCCAAAACCTCGCCAACCAAGGCATCGACCTCGCAGACGCCAAAGACGAAGTCGGACGAACCGCCCAGACCGCCCTGCTCGTCCTGAGCGAAGGAGTGGGGCAGGTCGACAGCTTGACCACCTCGCTCGAAGGAGCCGCCGGCGCCAGCGCCCAGATGGCCCGGACCATGAACGACACGACCTACGGGTCGCTGAAGAGCATGGAGTCCGCCGTCGAAGGTGCGCAGATAGCCATCGGCAACGCGCTCGCGCCCACCATCGAAAAGCTGGCCAATATCATCGGCAACGCCGCGCTATCATTCCAAGAAATGAGCGCCGGCGCACGCGGCACCGTCATCGTCATCGGAGCCATCGCGGCAGCCATCGGGCCCGTTTTATTATTAGCCGGCACCATGGTCAGTGCCTACGGCAAGCTCAGGATAGCCATGGAGGGCTACACGCTGGCGCAGCTCAAGGCAAACGCCGCCGCGCTGGTCAACCCCTACACCGCCC
>JBIKUM010000537.1:0-3317 GCA_044347585.1 Terrimicrobiaceae bacterium | reverse complement strand
GATGCCCTGGCCCTTCCGGCCGGGGCATTTTTTTGCCTACCGGTGAACCTTGCTGCCTGCGAGGTGTTCGCTCTGCATGTTCCCTTCGAAGTGGCGCCGGGCGGCGTGGGCGGTGATTGCCGTGGCGGGAGTTTGGACGGTCTTTGCGGGATACCGGGCTGCGCAGCTCGTCGTCAACTACGACTTCGAGCAGTTTTTCCCGTCGGATGACCCGGAAACCGCCTACTACCGGGCCTTTCGCGATCAGTTCGCGACCGACAACGACTTCGTGCTCCTCGCGCTGGAGTCCGATGGAACGGTCTACGATGCGGCGTATCTCGGCCGGGTAGATGCACTGACGGACCGGCTGCTCGGTTGTCCGCATGTGGTGGAGGTTATCAGTCCGACACGCATCGCAGAACCCCTTGTTTTCGGCGGTTCTGTCTTCAAACGGCCCTTGCTGCGGTGGGAATCCGGACCCGAAGCCTTGCGAGCGGACAGCATCCGGATTGCCCGCCGACCGGACATCCTGGGCAACGCGATTGCCGCTGACCAAACCGCCTGCGCCATCGTCGTCCAGCATGCTCCCGCCCTCAGCGCAGAAGGGTGCGATGCACTCGCGGCCTCCATCGACAGCCTCCGCGCGGATTTTCCGGGTCTGCATGCCACCGGCCGCGCCCTTGCCCAGCGCCACTACATCGGAACCCTGCGAAATGAGCTCATTCTGTTCGTCGTCGTAGGCCTGGTCCTGCTCACCGTGCTCCTCTACATCGCTTTCCGCTCGTGGGTGGGCGTCGTGGCTCCCATCGGCATCGTGCTGCTCAGTGCGGTCTGGACCTTAGGTATTTTGCATCTTGCCGGAGGCCAAATCGACATCATGACCGTCGTCATGCCGACCCTCCTTTTCGTGGTCGGTGTCAGCGATGTCGTGCATATCCTCGCCCGCTTCAACGACGAACAACTCGACGGCCACGCGCCACCTGAGGCCTTGCGCCGAACATACCGCGAGGTGGGCCTGGCCACCTTCCTGACCTCTGCCACCACGGCGATCGGATTTCTGACCTTGCTCACGGCGGCCATCGCACCGGTCCGCAACTTCGGCCTGTACACGGCCATCGGGGTCGGGGTGGCCTACATCTGCGCCTTTACAGTCCTCCCCGCCATTCTCGTCCTCTTCCCTCCTGCCCCTCGGGCAAAAAGCGGTGGAGACGGCCCCTGGGATGCCGGCCTCGGGAAGCTGTTCCGGTGGACCTTCGCCCATGGCCGAGCCATCGCGATCGGAACTGCCGTGTTGACAGTGTTTTCTGTGGCCGGCACCCTGCGCGTCACCACAGACACCCGCCTGCTCGAGGACTTGACGGAAGACGACCCCTTGCGGAAGGAATTCAGCTACTTCGAAGCACACTTTGCAGGAGTACGACCGTTCGAACTTGCTGTCGAGGTACCCGGCGGAATGAGCGTGTTCGACCCGGATGTGCTTCGAGAAACGGAAGCCATCGCTGCCCGAGCAGAACAGCTCGGTGCAGGCGCTGTGATGGCGCCTAGCCGGGTGCTGGCCCTGGCGAACCGCTGGAAAAATGGCGATGCGCCCTCTGCCCAACGGTTGCCTTCGGACGATGAGGAGCTCACACGACTTGCTGCCTCCGTGAACCGCGGTGCAGGACGGGAAGTGCTCGAACGAACCGTCGCCCCTGAGGCGGGCCTCATTCGGATCGCGGGGCGAACCACCGACGACGGTGCGCGCGCCCACGCCCAGCGGGAGGCCGAGCTCCTTGCTTGGCATGCCACGGCCTATCCACGGTCCGCGCTGCGGCTCCATCCGACCGGCACCGCGCGGCTCATCGACCTCAACAACGCAGACCTCACGCGCAACCTCACCGGAGGCATCCTGCTCTCCATCGCGGTTATTGCGCTACTCGCGGGCGCGATGTTTCGCAGCCTATCCGTTGCGCTCATCGCTATAATCGTCAATCTGTTGCCCATCGCGGCCATCGCTGGGTGGATGGGATTTGCAGACATCGATCTCAAAGTGAGCACGGGCATCGTATTCTGCATCGCCTTCGGCATCGCAGTGGACGACACCATCCATTTCCTGAGCAGATTGCGGATTGAGTTGACACGAGGAATCGCCCTGCCGGCCGCCTTGCGGGCGACGCACCGGTCGACGGGCAAGGCCATCGTCCTGACCAGTGTCATCCTGTGTGCTGGCTTCTGTGTGCTGACGCTGAGTGATTTCGCAGGCACTGTCTTCCTCGGAGCTTCGATTGCGGGCTCGCTAGCCGTTGCGGTGGCGTTGGATTTGCTGCTGCTGCCGTGGTTGCTGTTGAAATTCTACCGTCCGCGCCGAACTTCGGCGGCATGAATGCGACGCGACGGACTTTTTTGAAGCGGGTCGGCTGGATGGCGGGGGCACTGGGTTTGGGCCCGGCGCTCGTGCGGCTGGAGGCCGCAGAGCCGGGCAAACGATCCAAACGCTCCACCCCCGGAGTTCCCACCATGGTCAGCACCTGGAACCACGGACTCGCCGCAAACGAAGCCGGATTCGGGGCCCTCGCACGCGGTGGAAGTGCGCTTGATATGATCGAGGCCGGTGCGCGCGTCGTCGAAGCTGACCCCACGGGCACGAGTGTGGGAATCGGTGGGCGACCGGACCGCGACGGCCACGTCACACTGGACGCGTGCATTATGGACCATACCGGGCGGGCGGGTTCAGTGTGCTTCGTGCAAGATGTGCTCCACCCACTTTACCTGGCACGTCGGGTGATGGAAGACACCCCCCACGTCATGCTCGCGGGGGCCGGGGCCGAGCTTTTTGCCGCCCAATGCGGCATGGAACGCGTGGATTTGCTCACCGACGACAGCCGCAAAGCGTGGGAAGCCTGGAAGGCGACTTCGCAGTACAAGCCCATCATCAACATCGAAAACCACGACACCATCGGATTGCTGGCCCTCGATGGACAAGGGCGCTTGGCCGGTGGATGCACCACCAGCGGACTTGCCTACAAGATGCACGGAAGGGTGGGCGACAGTCCAGTCATCGGCGCGGGGCTGTTTGTGGATGGAGCGTGGGGCGGCGCGACAGCTACGGGTTTAGGAGAGGCGGTGCTTCGGACGGTGGGTTCCTTTCTCGTCGTGGAACTTATGCGTCAGGGCGCTTCGCCGACCGAGGCATGCCGCGAAGCCGTGGACCGCATCGTGGACCGCATGCCCGTGGATGACTTGCAGGTCGGGTATTTGGCACTGAGCCCGGAGGGCGAAGTCGGAGCACATGCGATACACCCGGGGTTCAATTACGCATTCACCACGGCCGGTGGGTCGCAGCTCATCGACGCCGCGCA
>JBIKUM010000579.1:0-3327 GCA_044347585.1 Terrimicrobiaceae bacterium | reverse complement strand
AGAAGGTAAATATTTCTCCCCAGTCACCAGTCACCAGTCACCAGTCACCAGTCACCAGTCACCAGTCACCAGTCACCAGTCACCAGTCACCAGTCACCAATCACCAATCACCTCTTTTGTTAGATGGAAAGCGATTTCCGCTAACTCCATCTAAGCAAGACAAAAGGCTTACGCACTAAGTTCCACCAATAAAATTACACCCCATCAGGGGTGTGTCGCAGCTTCCTGAATTATTTTAAGAACATGGTAAAGGTATTGTGCTTGATTTATAAGGATATCTCAAGCAATCCATTACCAAACCGAATAGGTTTATTTAAAACGGCGTTTCCGTCTAGCTGCGACTGCTTTACGTTTGCGCTTTTCCAGGGGGGTTTCAAAGTGACGATGATACTTTACGTCAGCCAAAATTCCAGCTTTGGAAACCTGGCGTTTAAACCGACGCAGGGCTGAATCTATTCCTTCGTTTTCTCCTAGAACCACTTGGGTCATTCTGGGTCTTTCCTCAATTTGTCAGTTATTTCCATTGTAATATTAGCCGCAAACTTAGCAAAACTATATAGTGTCAAACGAGTTTGATCTTATTTTGGAATTAACTATCTTGCCCATTTAAGCTGATTCATAAATATTTTAAAATAATTAAAATTAATTAAAATTTTTACATCCTTAACTTGTAATTAAAACATAATTTAACAAAAATTAAGAAATAAATAACTTTCAATTAACCTTTTGCCGTGACTTCTCTTAACAATTACCCGTTTAAATGAGATTAAAATATATCTCAAACACTGAACTACTTATTCAGAGGTTTTATGGCTGGTAATCACGTTATTTTCATGCACCCAGATGGAACAAGTCCATCTCACTTTGCTTTTGCACGGTTTGTAGACCAAGGACCCGATGGGCGATTGAATTGGGATAAGATGTCTAATGCTGGTGTCTATCTGGGACACATGGAAGACCAGTTAGGTGGAACATCTAATGCTGGTGCTGTGACTCACGCTACAGGTGTTAAAGTTTACGCTGAATCCTTTGGCTTTGAACTGAATAATTTACCAATTACTTCTCTTTCAGGAACTGATAAAACCATTGTTGAAGAAGCCAGAGATGCAGGAAAAGTTACTGCTTTAGTGCAATCTGGAGCGATCTATGAGCCTGGTACAGCTGCTTTTGTTGCTAAGACACAGGAAATTGTTAACGCTGATGGCACTCGCACTGTACCCCGCGCTCAAAATGCGGCAATTGCCGAACAGGTGATCAGGTCAGGCGTTAACTTCATCATGGGTGGTGGTGAACTTAACTTATTACCAGTGGGTACTAATGGTTTCCATGGTACTGCTACCGAACTAAATGCTATTAGCACAAATTCTTTACAACGCCCCACGCAAAACCTGATTACACTAGCTCAAAGCTTGGGTTATGTAGTTGTTTATACAGCAGATCAACTCAAATCCCTACTTGATTTACCTACAGCCCCAACAAAAGTGTTAGGTGTATTTGCACCTGTTCACACTTTTAACGATCGCCCAGAGGAAGTTTTAGCTCAACAGAGTTTACCTCTATATCGGGAAACAGCACCCACCATTGCCGAAATGTTGGATGTCACCCAGAAGTTGATGGAAAGACACCCCAACTTTAACAATGGTTCAATTACCATTGTGGAAGAAGAAGGTACTGATAACTTTGGTAATAATAATAATGCGGCTGGAACTTTAGAAGGTTTGCGTCGTACAGATGCAGCCATTGGTGTAGCATTAGAGTTCATCGAAAGACATCCTAACACCTTGATGTTGACGGCTGCTGATAGTGATGCTGGTGGTTTACAAGTAATAGACCGCACTGGTGCAACCGTAGGTACTGTTAATAATAACCCCACTACATCAAGCCGTAACGTACCTTTAGATGGACAAACCGGTGCTGACACTGCGCCTTTCGTGGCTGCACCTGATGCAGATGGTGATGTGTTCAAGTTTGGTGTTGGTTGGTCAGGTACACCAGATTTTTCTGGTTCTATTGTTTCTAAAGCGCATGGTTTAAATGCAGATAAATTACCTGCAACTTTAGACAATACCAAAATTTATGCGTTGATGTATGAGACGCTGTTCAACGTTCAACTACCATCTCGTAACCCTGACCCCACACCAGCACCCAAAGCGACTCGACAGACGGGAAATGTAATTTTCATTCACCCGGATGGTACAAGTCCCTCTCACTTCATGGCACTTCGCAACATTGACAAAGGTCCTGATGGCAGATTGAATTGGGATAAAATGTCTGATGCGGGTGTTTACCTGGGACACATGGAAAACCAGTTAACTGGTACTTCCAACGCCGGGGCTGTAACTCATGCTACTGGTGTGAAGGTATTTAATGAATCCTTTGGTTTAAATGAGGATAATACTACCGTTACCCCCGCTTCTGGTAAAGTTGGCTATACAATTTTAGAAGAAGCGATCGCTGCTGGTAAAGCAACAGCCCTCATTCAATCAGGTCACATTGGTGAACCTGGAACAGCCGCCTTTGCTGCTGCGACTACAAACCGCGTGGGCAATAACACCCGCGCCCGTGATAAAACTGCCGAAATTGCTGAACAGGTAATTCGTTCTGGCACTCAGATCATCATGGCAGGTGGTGAAGTTTACCTACTGCCCAAAGGTACTACAGGTTTCCACGTTACCGCCGCAATTGATGCTGCTTTCGCTGATGCCGAAGATCGTCCCACCACTAACCTGATTGATTTAGCAAAGTCCTTGGGCTATACTGTGGTCTACACAGAACAGGAAATGAACACTGCCGTAGCAAGTGCTACTGCTTCCACAAAGTTACTCGGAGTTTTTGCTGCTAACCACACCTTTGACGATCGCCAGGAAGAACTATTAGGATTAAACACTGCTAATCCCTTACCTCTCTACCTAAACACTGCGCCTACAGTTGCAGAGATGCTAGAGGCATCTTTAAAAATTCTCAGCCAAGATCCTGAGGGTTTCTTTGTAGTTATTGAAGAAGAAGGTACGGATAACTTCGCTAATAACAACAATGCTGTAGGTACTGTGGAAGCACTACGGCGGGCTGATGCAGCTATTGGTGTGGCAATGAATTATGTTAATACCAAAGATCCAAATACTTTAGTATTAACTGCCGCTGACAGTGATGCCGGTGGGATGCAGGTTTTCCAATTTGCTCCTTATAATCGTCCTTCTGGTAACTCTACCACTGTTCCGGATCTAGCAGATACTGAACCTAGTGCGCCATTTGTCCGCATCAACCCCACTACAACTAATACCAATCAGGCAGTTTTAGATGGTGTTAATGGTAGTACAGGCACAGTTG
>JBIKUM010000322.1:0-3334 GCA_044347585.1 Terrimicrobiaceae bacterium | reverse complement strand
TCCATGTGTGCGACCAGTTCTTGCGCGATGAATCGGGCATAGCCCTCGCCTCCAAGCTCGGGGGAGAGTTCGTAATCCCTGAGCGTGATGTCCTCGGGGGAAAAACCCTCTGGATGCCGCACGCCGACGACAATCGACTCCGGCATCATGCCCCGGCGGGAGAGCATGGAGACCCACTCATCGGCCGCCAGATCAATCCCAGAAGGTTGGCTGAGGGCGGGATCGAAGATGGCGTCGCCGTCATGGAGAATGACAAGCGGGAAGCGGTGATCGGAATCGCGCGAATAGGCAGGGGGCAGCCAGATGAGGAGTTCGCGATCCTGAGCCAGAAGCCGCGAGCCCATGACCTCGCGCGTGAGCCTCCCGCTGAAGCGGTCCTTCCAGTCGGCAACAGTGTGCTGAAGCGTGGCGTCGAGCCACACCTCGTGAGAAGAGTTGCCGGGCACATTGCCGTGGGCATCCACCGCCTCGCGTTCCCAGGATCCGCGTGTGATTTTATATTCGAAGCGGGAGCCAGTGGGCGCCTCGATTTCCCCGGTGTGGAAAGGTGGCTGCCAAGTCAAGCGCAGCGCACGGGCCGGGTCCCAGCATCCCAGTGCCTCGCTGCTGCCGGAAATGAAAACGCCCTCGGAGGAACGGTCGACCGGGGGAACAATGCGAAAGCGAATCCTGCTCATGCAAGAAACAATAACCTGCTGTTTGCACATGGCAAAGGCGTGTTTGACGGTGAGTAGAATTGATCAAAAAACGCATGGACGCGGGGCATGGATTTGGCCGAGAGTGCTTAGATGTCGAGTTCAGCATCCATTGAAGCGGTTGATGTCGCCGACGCTCCGGATATGCCCATCGCGAAGGCGGGCGGCATGCGGAGTTACTACCGCGTCGCGGAGGATGCCGGCACTGTCGTGCGCTGTGAACCCCAGGATGCGCAGATCATTGTCTTCAACAGCCCAACCATCGAGGACGAGGCCGATCTGCTGGAATTCTATAACATCGATTACCACACGCTCCACTCGTCCCTCGACCCAGATGAACTTTCGCGTCTGGAATTTGAAACCGACCACGCGGCGATCATCTTCAAGCGCCCGAAGAGCTTCTCGGCTGACGACAATTTTCTGCTCAAGCTCACCTCGACTGGTGTGTTCGTTTACGAGGACCGCATCGTGGTGGTCATGCCCGACGACGCCCCGCTTTTCGAGGGGCGCGCTCCGCTTCGGATTTTCTCCGTGCAGGATGTGATTCTCCGCCTGCTCTATCAAAGCATCAGCCACTTCGAGGGCCACCTGAAGGCCATCAACATGCTCTCCGACTCGCTCGAGCGGCGGATCATCAGCTCGATGGAGACGCGATATCTCCTAAACATGTTCGCGCTGGAAAAAAGCCTCGTTTACATCCTGAACGCGATCCACTCGAACGCCGCGCTGTTCGACAAAATGAAGGCATCCAGCCGCCTTGGTCTCGACCACGAGCAGACGCGCATTCTTGAGGACATCATCATCGAGAACCAGCAGTGTCTGCGCCGCTCGGAGATTTACTCGGAGGTTATCGCTGGTCTCATGGACGCCCGCGCCTCCATCGTGAGCCACAATCTTAACATTCTGATTAAACAATTCACCATCTGGACGATAGCCATCATGCTTGCCAATTTGGTTATCGGTATTTTCTCGATGAATGTGAAGCTGCCCCTGCCGATGGACGAGGCCATGTGGCCATTTTTTGTCATCAATTTCCTGGCGGTGGCATCCGGAGTTGCGATTTTTTGGATTTCAAAAATTCGAAAATGGTGACGCTTAAAACCCTCTTTGCCGCACTGGCACTCCTTCTCTCCACGACCTCTCTTTTCGCGACCCAGCAAAATTTGCGAGTCGGAATCGCTGGGCAAGCTCCGTTTATCAACACGGGAAGCATTCCAACCGGCGCAGCGGTGGATATCTGGGAGAAAATCGCGGCGGAGAACGACTGGGCCTTCGACTACATTCGCTTTGACACAGTGGAAAAAGGCCTTAGCGCCGTTGCGGACGGATCGATCGATATTCTTGTCGGAAATGCTCCGGTCAATAAGGACAACCTCGCCCACGCGGAGTTTTCCCAGCCTTTCTTCCACTCGGGCCTTCAAATTCTCATCACGAACAACCAGAAAACAATTGAGTCCCGTCTGTTGAGCGACATCAAAGACTTGGCGAAGTTGGAAATCTTCTGGATCATTTTGGGCGGCATATTCATGCTCACGATGGCAGTTTTTTTCTTTGAAAGAAAACACAATCCGGATTTTCCCAAGGGGCACAAAGAAGGCGTTGCGGAGGCGTTTTACTATGTCATGACCTTGGCTTTGACGGGAAAATCGGTTTACAAGGGATTCCCGGGCGTTTTGGGAAGGATGGTGCTGTTGCTGTGGGTTTTACTGGGAATCATCTCGGTCGCCTATGTCACATCTAGCATCACCAGCGCCATGACGGTGGAGAAGTTATCAAACACGATCGAGAACCCGCGCGACCTGCAGCGTAAGACCGTGGCCGTGATAGCCGATTCGCCCGGAGAAGTTTATATCAAAAGGGCGGGCATCGACGAGATCCCGGCTAAAGATATCAATGAAGCCGTCAGCGAGTTGCTTGCGAAGCGGGCGGACGCGGTGGTGGCGGATGCCGCCGTCCTGCAAGCCTACGAGTTCAATAACCCAAGACTCCCCTTGCGAGTTGTGGGGCGGATTTTTCAGGTCGAGAATTACGGCTTCGCTATGCCAATTGGTAGTCCTTTGAGAATGCCGCTGAATCGTCAACTCGCGAAGATGCAGGAATCCCAAGAAACCAACGCCATCCTCGCCGGATACTTCGGCGAGGCCAATGTGCAGTAACCCCAGCCCGCCAGAGAGGCCGGTTAAAGGATTCCGAGCTTCATTTTGCCCGCCTCACTGATCATGGACTGATTCCATGCGGGATCCCAGACGAGCTCGACATCGGCCTCGTCGATTCCTTCGAGGGCGAGGATTTTGCTGCGGGCATCGGCCGCGATCGTCGGGCCCATACCGCAACCTGGAGCAGTGAGAGTCATTTTCACAAGAACGGATGTCGTTCCATTTTCTTGAGTCCGGACATCGCAATCATAGATGAGGCCGAGGTCCACGACATTGACGGGAATCTCGGGATCGAAAACCAATTTGAGCTGGTTCCAGACCGCCTCTTGCTTGCTGCCTTCCACCTTCACCTTTTCGATACCCTTGGCTGGATCCAGCCCGAGCGCATCGGCATCCTTGAGATCAATGCGAGCCAACCCACCGGGAGTCGCCACAGTGAATGTGCCGCCGAGAGACTGGGTGATGACCACCTCCATGCCCGCT
>JBIKUM010000577.1:0-3338 GCA_044347585.1 Terrimicrobiaceae bacterium | reverse complement strand
AGCAGATCCTCCTTGAACATCAGCGTATTCCCACCCGGTTCCTGGTCCTTTCCTTTGCCCCGGGCGAGGCGTTCCTTCGGGGTGCCTTCGGGCGAAGCGAAACACGCATCCAAAATGGAATAGCGCAGCAGAGCAAGACGATTCATGAAGACAAAATTCGCATAATCAATGCGAACTTGTTGCTGCCCAGAGAAGACGAATCGTAATGTCCACAGAATTAGGACCTAGTCCACCTCGAAGTGGCTTCAGAAATTCAGTAGGTGTCCTCTGTGGAGATTTTGTTCTCGATTTGGTCGGCCGCCACCGCAGCCAAACCGATCATAGAGCGCAAGTCATCCGCGTTGAGATCCGTGGGCACCTTCACCACATACTGAAACATGAGCTTGCCATCCGGAGCTTCGATGATTTCCCAACTTCCGATTTTGTTTTCGCCGTTCTCCACCAAAAGTTGGTAAAGCAAATCTTCACTGATTTCTTCTCGGTTGTCTGCCACCTTAAGCGGTGACATGATGGTGCGAACATTCACCCCATCGTATGTTAAAACGCTGCTATACACAAAGACAAGCTGTGTCCGTCCTTCTCCCAAACCGATGACCATTTTGAAATCGCCATCCTCGTCGATTTCATATTTTAAGTCGGCTTTGTCCAAGGTTTTCTTCACCGAAGCATCGTATTCGGCTTGTTGGGCTGAACTCAACAGTGGTGCTGCGGCAAGTGCCGAACCTAAGAGCAGGAAGGGAAGGAGTTTTCGCATGGGGTAAAAGTCGCAGAAATGAATGAACTTCCGCCTATGGAAACGTTCTGGCGCTGGATTATTGTCTACAGTCTGCATTGCGCAGGAGTTTTTCTCGATTTTTCTGCCCAAAGCAACCCGGGTACGCCGCGGGTTGCTGGCTCGCATCTTACCTGCCAAGTCGTCCACCATTCAGCCTATACGCTTGGGTATTCCGAAGTCCACGAACAGGCCTGTTGGGTGCAGCATCGGCTCACCCAATCCCAATTAGGAGGAGCACGCTACGAGCGATCGGATGATTTTCGTGCTGACCCCGGTGTGCCTTCCGGTTCTGCTTTACCGACAGCCTACAAGGGCAGTGGCTACGATCGGGGACATTTGGCCCCCGCGGCTGATTTTGCGTGGAGCGCGACGGCGATGAGCGAGAGTTTTTTCATGAGCAACATGTGCCCCCAGGTACCTGCACTAAATCGGGGCATTTGGGCCCGTTTAGAGGACGCCGTTCGGAAGTGGGCGATAGAAGCCGATACCCTGTGGGTGATCAGTGGCCCGATGCTGGAAGCGAACATGCCCGAGCTTCCGAGTGGAGTTGCCATTCCAAAGGCGTTTTGGAAGGTGGTGTACGACCCTTTTCCAGTGCCCAAATGCGCAGCATTTATTCTGCCTCAAGCAGGATACACAGGGTCTTTTTGGGACTTTGCTGTCGCCGTGGACGAGGTCGAGCGAAGAACGGGAATCGACGTATTGCCGAGCATTGCCGATAATCTGGAGGAAGAATTAGAACGGATGGTGGCGCGTTCTAATCAATGGCAATAAACTTCAGGGAAAGCGGCGATCGGTGCGCGGCATGGCTTTTTTTTCGCCGTGCGGTGCGGTGGCAGCAACGAGCCATGACGATTCTGGACGCCCGAAAACACGAGCATTGTTGTAGGCCATTTCCGGGGTGAGCACGGAGGTGGCGCGTGCCCAACCGTCTTCGCCGAGTTCTAGCGCAAGGACGACATCCGGGATTTCCACATCCCGAGAGGCCAGCGGCAGACCGAAGCCCACACGATTCTCTTTACCCATCCACAGCGGGATGGCCGTTCGGAAATCGGATGCATGACGCCGGCGTGCTACCACAAACATCTCTTGCGCATTTGAAATCAGCGTACGCAACAAGGCCTGTTCAGCCCGAATTGCCTCACGCAGTTCGCTGAAGTAAGCAGATGCCTCCTCACGCTCCCAGCCTCGGATGTCCTGCAGAATGATGCGCCCTCCGAATGTTTTATCCAGCCAATCTTTCGGCCACCGGTGCACGAAGTCCAATACCAAATGTTCCCAATCAGCCTCTTCCGAAACCTGAGATGAAGTCAAAAGCAATTCCTGCGGGGATGCAATAAAGGAAGGCATACCCGGAAGTGCATCCCACAAATCGGCGACAACCTCACCCAGTCCACGGCTTCCTTCAATTGCAAATCCCCGGAAAAACCAAGGCTGAGCGTCGGGACGTTCATTTTTAGTAAAAACAGCATAAATCGGGCGAAATTGGGAAGAATACAATCCCGTGTGAAAGCACTGGTGCGTGCCATCTTTCGATAACGCCATGGAGTCGGTTCCATACGCCCGATCGAAGACCTGGTTAAAGTAGCTTTTAAGGTACCGCAATCCTTTGCCCCAAGGCTCAGGTCGGGCGAGCCCGGAAAGACGTTCTAGCGGTTCAGGATAGTTGGGTAAGAAAGCAAAATCAAACAGCCTCATGAGATAAAAATTATAACGTACACAAAGGTAGGGCGACTCCTTGGTGTTATGATTTGGTTAACGCCTTTTCACACAATCCAAGAACGGATTCGCGTGAAAACGCCAATCGCGGTCCAGGAAAAAGCCCAAGAAATTCCAAGCAGAAATTCGAAAATCAGAATCGTTTTCATGGTTGAAGTACTCTACACTACGCTACGCACGTCCGGGGATGCAAGTTACGTCGCCGCATCTTAAAACGAGCCTCCCGCGCCACCACCACCGAACCGCCCCCCTCCGAACCCACCAAAACCGCCGCCAGAAAAGGGGCCCCTCCCACCAGAAAAGTCGGAAAAGCGCACGCCCGCATGGCGCTGGGCGGCCCAGAAAACACCCCAAGCGACCCACCAAGGGAGCCGATGTACCCGTGCCGTGGTGCGGATGCCGTGCACGATGGCCCATGCTGGGGCAACCAGGAAAACAAAGACCAGAAGGACAACCGCAGGCCACGGCAAGGATGGAGCTTTTGAGGGGGGGGTAGAACGGTCGAGTGGCTGACCTTCGAAGACCTTGAAAACGGCTTCAGTTCCGGCATGCAGGCCATTATACCATGCGGCGTCCGCGAGGTAGGGACGCATGAGGTCAATGATTCGGCCAGACAATGCGTCGGTCAGTATGCCTTCAACCCCGCGGCCCGTGGCCAAAAAAACACTCCCCGCTCGGTCTTCTGTGCGGGGACGCACAGCAAGAACGACACCGAGATCTTCGCCAGCTCGTCCCACACCCCATGTATCTCCCACTTCAGTCGCAAACTCGAAGGGTTCAAGTCCGCAAAACGTGGGATGGGTGACCACGACAAGCGTAACGTTCAAGGAATCCAGGCCGCGCA
>JBIKUM010000192.1:0-6166 GCA_044347585.1 Terrimicrobiaceae bacterium | reverse complement strand
GGTTGCCCATCGCCTCGGTGCCTTCGCCATGGAGGCCACGGACGGCGAGGCCGATTTTGTTCACGGAATTGATGATCTTGTTGATCTGGTCACTCATGACGAGGCCAGGCAAGTGGAGCATGGCTGAGGCACGCATGCCGGTGCCGACATTTGACGGGCAGGCCGTGAGGTAGCCGAGTTCCGAGCTGTAGGCGAATTCAAGACTATCCTCGAGCTCTGAATCCACGCGATTGATCATCTTGAAAACATTGTCGAGCTGGAGACCGCAGCGAATCGCCTGCATGCGGAGGTGGTCTTCCTCGTTGATCATCACGCTGAGGGACTGCGGCGCATTCATGACCACCGCGCTGCCCACGCCTTTGGCTGCGTGCTCGCGACTGATGAGATGACGCTCGACGAGAACTTGTTTTTCCAATGGCGAAAGAGCCTCGAGATTTTCGGAATAGGATTCCGCCATTTCGGGAAGATGCTCCACAGCCTGCTTGACGAGATTCATCACATCCAAGCGCTCGGATTTTTTAGCCCAACCGGGGAAGGGCTTGTCTCGAAGATTGCGAGCGAGCCGAACGCGGCTTGAAACAACGATCTGGCGGTTGGGACCATCGCCCGAAAGCCATTCGCCGGAATTTGCGATAATGCGGGAAAATTTCATGAGGCGAGTTCGGCCTCCACTTGGCGGATTTGGTCGCGGAGGTTGGCGGCGAGTTCAAATTCCTCCGCCTCGATGGCCTTGTTGAGATTATCCTGGAGGGCTTTTATTTTTTCGTCGTGTTCGCGGATTTTATGAAAGGCAGCTGGAGTCTTGCCGGTGTGCTGCGTGCCCTTGTGCATGTTTTTCAGCATGGGAGCGATGCCATCGGCAAAAACCGTGTAGCAATTGCTACAGCCAAGCCGGCCGGTCTTTTTGAAATCTGCCTGAGTGAATCCGCAGACGGGGCATTTCAAGGCAGCGGGAGACTTTTCGATTTCTTGAGAAGCTCCCAATCCCAGCAGAAGGTCGGCGAGGGCAAAACCCGTGGGATCGTTGACGCCTTTCTCCTTCGAACAGCCCTCGCAAAGGTTCACTTTTTGCATTTTCCCATCGACGATCTGCGTCAGGAAAACAGTAGCCTCTTTAGTCTGGCAAACATCGCACTGCATTTTATTTATAAATCAGCGCGCCGGTGGACTCTGTCAACTCGTGGAAGCGGGCAATCAGCTTTTTCGTGATCGGGCCGGGCAACCCGTCGCCGATCAAGCGTGTATCGAGTTTCACAGCCGGAATCACCTCCGCAGCCGTGCCGGTCAGGAAGCACTCGTCAGCGGTGTAGATGTCATAACGGGTCATCATCGGCTCGTGTATAGGAATGCCGAACTCGGCGGCGAGGTCGAAAACCACCGAGCGGGTCACTCCAGCCAAGGCGCCTGAAGCGATGGGAGGAGTCGTGATGACACCGTTTTTGACGATGAAAATATTGTCGCCCGTGCACTCGGCCACGAAACCCTGCTCGTTGAGCATGAGCCCCTCGCCCGCCCCGGCATTCTGCGCCTCGATTTTGGCTAGGACATTGTTGAGGTAGTTCAGCGACTTCACCATCGGACTCAAGGCACCATGCGGTATTCGCCGCGTGGCACAGGTCACCACCTTTAGGCCATTCTGATATTTGTCAGGCGAATACAGAGTGATTTTGGAGGCAATGATCACAATAGAAGCCTTTGGGCACAAAGCGGGATTGAGTCCCAAATCCCCCACCCCGCGTGTCACGACCAAGCGCACATAACCGTCCTGAAGTTCATTGCGGCGGATGGTCTCGAGCGTCGCTTCGGTAACAGCAGCTTTATCGAGGCCGATATTCAGACAAATCGCACGGGCGGAATCGAACAGGCGGTCGATATGCTCCTCGAGACGGAAGACACGCCCATTATAAAAACGGATTCCCTCAAAAACCCCGTCCCCGTAAAGCAGTCCATGGTCGAAAACCGAAATTTTTGCGTTCTCCTTGTCGTAAAACTCGCCGTCTATGTAAATTTTCATTGGTTAGAATCCAGTCCGCAAGGCGCGTTTCTGGAGCGTGCTATAGTATGGGGGTGGGTGAGAATGACAAGCCTTCAAGAGCCTCGCAAAAAGGCGGCAAGAAAGGGCATCAGGTGGGCAAAAAAGATCTTCCTCGTATCGTATTTGAAGCGCAACCCGCCCGCAGAGCGAGTGTTTATGCGGGTGGCTGCCTCGCATGGATTCGAACCATGACAAACAGATCCAGAATCTGCAGTGCTACCGTTACACCACGAGGCAATTGATGAGGGCGGGGAATATCGATTTTCCGAATGGGTTTGGCAAAGGTTTTTTCGGAATTTTTAAAAGGCCAGCGGATCAAGCCTTGAGGACGATGCGGTATCTTGGGCTGCCGTGTTCGAGGCGATCGATGGCGGCGTTGACATCCGAGAGTGCGAATTCCTCAACGAGTGGTGCGATCTGATGGCGGGCGCAGAAGTCGAGCATACGGGCGGTGGTGGCCGGACTGCCGAGCGGAGAGCCCGAGAAGGAGCGCTGACCCATGATCAGAGGGAAGGCTGCCAGCGCGACAGGCTCGGGAATGGCTCCAACCGTGTGGAGGCGGCCTTTGGGAGCGAGCGCGGTGATGTAGCCCATCCAGTCGAGCGGAACGGCGACGGTGCTGATGATGAAATCGAAGCGATTGGCTTCGGATTTCATAGCCTCCGCATCGCGGGAATTCACAACGCGGTGGGCACCGAGCTTTTTGAGTTCCTCGGTTTTGTCGGTGGAGGAAGTGAAGGCGGTGACTTCGCAGCCCCATTTATTGAGAAATTGCACTGCGAGGTGACCCAGACCTCCGATACCAATGACTCCGACGCGATCTGTGGGCCGGACTCCGAATTCGACGATGGGGCTGAAGACGGTGATGCCGCCGCAGAAGAGCGGACCTGAGCTGACGGAGGAAAGGGCTTCGGGAAGTTTTGTGGCCCAGGCCCAATGGGAGCGGACGAGATCGGCGAAGCCGCCGTGGCGCCCGACGATAGTCCCCTCGCCTGTGGCGCAGAGGTTGTGGTCACCGCCCATGCATTGAGGACAGGTCATGCAGCTTTCGGAAAACCAGCCGAGACCAACGCGGTCGCCGGGGACAAGATTTTTAACCATCGAACCAACGGCCTCGACACGACCAACGACTTCGTGTCCGGGGACGAGCGGGTAGGAGGAAAAACCCCACTCGTTGCGGAGCATGCTGAGATCCGAATGGCAGATGCCGCAGTATTCAACACGGATGTCGACATGCTCGGGCCCGATAGGAGGGAGCTCGTAGGTGAAGGGCTCGAGCGGTGATGTGGGGGATTGCGCGGCGTAGGCGTGGACAGTGGGCATGGCGGGATTATTGAGTATTGGTTTATCGGATGATGCCACGCTGGCTCGATTCCACAAAAGCAAGGAGTCGGGCGATGACATCAGGCCCGGAAAAATCGGCGGCGATTTTTTCGCAGGCTTGTTTGACGTTGAGATTCGAGCGGTAGAGCAAGCGGTAGGCCTCACGGAGCGTGCGAGTGTCCTCGGCTACGAAGCCACGGCGCTCGAGTCCGACCTGATTGATTCCACGGACCTCGGCGGGGTTGCCATCCGCAATCATGTAGGGCGGGACATCTTGAACAATTTTCGTGCAGCCTCCGACGATCGAGTGCTGTCCTAGGCGGCAGAATTGATGCACTCCAGAAAGCCCGCCGATGATAACATGGTCCTCGACTATGACATGCCCGGCGATGGTTCCGTTATTCGAAAAAATGACATGGTCTCCGACTGTGCAGTCGTGTGCGATGTGTGAGTAGGCGAGGAAATTTCCGTGATGACCGATGATGGTTTTTGTTCCTGGAAGTGTGCCGCGGTTGACGGTGCAAAATTCGCGAAACGAGTTGTTGTTTCCGATTTCCAGAAAAGTCGGCTCGGAGGTGTATTTGAGATCTTGCGAGCGCTGACCGATCGAGCAGTAGGGGTAGAATACATTCCCCTCTCCGATGCGTGTCGGACCGGCTACGGAGACATGACCAATGAGGCGAGTTCCGCATCCAATCTCGACCTGCGGGCCGATGTGGCAGAATGGCCCAACCTCAACATCCGGGTGTAGAATCGCAGAGGGGTCGATGACCGAGCTAGGATGGATTTTTGTCATTTATCGACAAGGCCAAAGAGCAGGATTCCTTCGGAGACGACCTCGCCATTGACCAAGCAGCGGCAGGAGGCCTTGCCGAGGCGTTTCTTGGCGCTGGTGAGTTCGCACTCGATGAAGAGTGTGTCGCCGGGCATGACGGGTTTGCGGAATTTGACTTCATCGGCACTCATGAAGTAGCCGATTTTTCCCTCATTCTCGGTGCGGCGCATCATGATGATGCTAGCAACCTGGGCCATGGCTTCGAGTTGAAGAACGCCTGGCATGACGGGGTGGTTGGGAAAGTGTCCTTGGAAATAAGGTTCGTTGATGGTGACAGCTTTCACGCCGGTGGCTTTCAATTCGCCATCGAATTCCACAATGCGATCCACCATGAGGAAGGGATAGCGGTGCGGGAGAATCTGCATGACCGCATTGATGTCGAGGGCACCAGGCGAGGCGGCAACGGGTTTGGCCGCGGCTGGCGAGACGGCATTGAAGCGCTCGGCGAGAAGTTTGGCGGCCTCGGTATTGATGCCGTGGCCGGGTTTTACGGCGACAACATGCCCGCGGATGAAACGACCTGAGAGCGCGAGATCACCAACAATATCAAGAATCTTGTGGCGAACGAACTCGTCAGGGAAGCGAAGTGGCTCTTTGCTGAGGACGCTGTCACCCCTGGCGACGATGGCGTTTTCGAGGCTCCCGCCTTTGATGAGGCCTTTATCCATGAGGGGCTTCACATCCTCGTAAAAAACAAAGGTGCGGGCGGGGGCGATTTCTTTCTCGTAAATCTCAGGGGTGATTTCCGTGGAAAGAAATTGCGTGAAACGCCCCTCGGGGCCGACCTGCGTGCAGGAGACTCGGAATTTCGTATCCGGGAGAATGACGAGGATCGAACCATTGGACTCAATAGTGACCGGTTCGCGGATATCAATATAGCGGCGAGGCGCATCCTGCTCGATGATGCCGGCTTTTTTGATGAGAGCGATGTATTCGGATGCGCTGCCATCGCCGATTGGGGGCTCGTTGGCATCCATCTGGATGAGGGCATTGTCCACACCCATTCCGGTGAGAGCCGAGAGAACATGCTCCACTGTGTGGATTTTGACCATGCCTTGGACAAGCGTGGTGGCGCGCTCTACGGTCTTCACATATGCGGCAGCGGCATCGACAATCGGCTCATCGGGCAAATCGATACGCTGAAATTTGAAGCCGTGACCGACTGGTGCGGGCAAAATCGTGAGAGTGACATTTTCGCCTGTGTGCAGGGCGCTGCCAGTAAGGCTGGCGGATGAGGCAAGTGTGCGTTGTTTTTCCAAGGTGCGAATGGGATTTTAAGGATTTATGCGAGTGGATCGGGAAAGAGGCGAAATGCAGAACTGCATCGTGTCAGGATGCAAAGCCAGAGTCACTTTTGGAGAGTATTTTTCCATCGAGCATTTGTATACGAACCGGCGCCAGTGCGGCAACTGAGTCGCTGTGAGTGACAATAATCAAGGTGGCAATTTTTTGGGAAGCAATCTTTGAAAATGTCTCGCAAACCATCGCGGCATTGGCGGAGTCAAGATTGCCCGTCGGCTCATCAGCCAAGAGGAGTGCCGGGTGGCCAACCAAGGCCCTAGCCGTGGCGGTTCGCTGCATCTCGCCGCCACTAAGCTGATGGGGAAAATGGGAGGCTCGATGCGATAATCCGACGAGGTCGAGCATTTCCGATACCCGCTTGGCAGCAAGCGAGGCGGACTCGCCGCGCAAGAGCAATGGCAATTCCACATTTTCCCGAACGGTCATGGCGGGAAGGAGGTTGAAAAATTGGAAGACAATACCGAGCGTATTCCGACGGTAGCGGGTGAGCTCGGCCTCACCTGCATCGTGCAAGGGAATGCCAGCAACACGAATCTCACCCGATGTCGGGTGGTCAAGCCCGCCAAGGAGATTGAGCAGCGTGCTTTTCCCACACCCGCTGGGGCCGGTGATCGTAGCAAAAGCACCAGAATCGAGATCAAGCGAGACGCCATCCAATGCGCGAACCTCCC
>JBIKUM010000183.1:0-6494 GCA_044347585.1 Terrimicrobiaceae bacterium | reverse complement strand
GCAGAGAGACCATGGAACAGTCATACTCAACATCTCATGCTCGTGGATCAAGAAGAGTTCAGGATTATTGGGGAGACTCCCGACCTTTTGGTCGTGGACAAGCCAGCGGGCCTCCTCGTGCACCCCAGCAAGCCCGATGGAACGCGCACTCTTTGGGACGGCTTGAGAGAGCTTCTTTGCTATGAAATCGCCAACGCGGGACAGGTCTCGTTGATCAACCGTCTCGACCGCGAGACAAGTGGATTAGTATTGGTCGCAAAACACGCAGCAGCCGCACGGCGAGCGGCCATCGCGATGCAAGAGGGAAAGATAAAAAAGACCTATCTGACCATCCTATGCGGGCACCCAAGCGAGGAGTTTTTTTCCATTGATGCGCCAATCATCAGACAGGGGGAAGTTGAGCCAACGAAGATTCATCTCAAGCGGATGGTCCACCCTGCAGGAGCCCACGCTAAAACGCATTTTCGAGTTTTGAAAAATATTGAAAACACGGCAGGGCGTTTTTCCATGGTCGAGGCGCAACCTGTCACCGGGCGCACCCACCAGATTCGAGTTCACGCCTCCCATGCCGGCCACCCCGTGGTGGGAGACAAAATCTATGGCCCTTCAGAGGATTGCTATCTTGAGTTTATCCAAACCGGCTGGACCCTCGCTCTCCAGAAACGGCTGTTTTTAAAACGGCATGCTTTGCAGTCCGCCGGCCTAAAAATCGAGTGGAATGGCGTGCCAATGGAATGGAAAACAGGTTGGGCGGAAGATTTAAAAAATTTTGTGGGAAATGTTGACAGTGATTCAGAAGAATGTTTATTTTGTCTCATATGAGAAGAGCACTTTACGCACCAAGAGTTATTGAGCAATTCCTGCCAAAGAATGATTATGTGATGAAAGAAGAAATGCCCTCTAGCCCAATTGTAGAGCAGCTGAGGCATGGTTTTCTTTATGATGAATTCGAGGTGCTCCGACGTTGGCTTGATGTGAGTGAGGAGCAATTAGCAAATTGGCTCGATATTTCAAGAGCAACACTCCATCGTCGCAAAAAGACAGGGCATTTTGACAAGAACGAAAGTGATCGTATCGCTCGGCTTGCGAGGGTTTTTGGAAAAGCTTTTGAACTTTTCGGATCCGAAGAAGCCGCCCGCGAGTGGCTGAAGTCTCCTGCGCACGCGATGAGCGGCGAGACGCCCATCGCTTTTTGCGACACGGAGGTCGGAGCCAGAATGGTGGAGGACCTCATTGGCCAGATCGACCATGGAGTCTTCGCCTGAGGTTTTCTTATGCTTCGAGCCTATCGCATTGTGAACCACAAATGGCGCACCTCCGCCTTCGATGGTGAGGGTGCGCGCTTGCATGGCGGGCGCTGGAATCATCCCGGCCATCCCTGTGTCTATCTTGCCAGCTCCCGAGCACTTGCCGCCTTGGAATTGCTCGTCCATCTCACCCCAAAAACAAAGTGTGTGCGGTTTAGTTTTCTGGAACTGAATTTAGGTTCTTTATCAATTGAAAAAATTGCAACACTGCCACGCGGTTGGGATGAGACTCTGCCATCCGGCGCAACCCGCGAGGCCGGGACTGAATGGCTACGCTCCAAGCGTTCCGCTATTTTGCAGGTGCCATCGGTTTTGATACAGGAGGAGCCGAACTACCTTTTGAATCCCAGCCATCCGGAGTGTGAAAATGTATTCCCCATCGCAGCGCGCGACTTCTTTTTCGACCCCCGATTGAAGCAACACCTTGGGAGCGCCTATCTCTGAACGCCCGAGCAAGCCCTTGCGGACAGGAGCAACCCTTCCGCCTTGTGCCATGTTTCCTCCCATTCCTTTTCCCCTATGGAATCCGCCACGATGCCGGCTCCCACATGGAAATGAGAGCGCGTCGGCTCAAAAATCGCAGTCCTGATAGCAATCGAAAAACGACTCTCGCCATTGTAACCAAAGTAGCCGATTGCTCCCGTGTAGATGCCGCGTGGATGCACTTCGAGCGCCCGAATGATCTCAATGGCGCGTTTCTTTGGAGCCCCCGAAATCGACCCGCCCGGGAAACACTCGCGCAATGCCGCAACATGGCTCACATCGGATCGCAATTCTCCTGAAATGGTAGAGACCAGATGAAAAACCTGTTCGTAACTTTCAAGGCGGAGCAACTCCGGCACATGAACTGTTCCGTAGCGGCAAACGCGGCCCAGATCATTGCGCTCGAGGTCGGTAATCATGACCAACTCCGCGATTTCTTTTGAGGATGTCAGTAACTCCTGCGAACTTAATCTATCCCCCGCCTGGTCGGGACTGCGAGGCCGCGTGCCCTTGATCGGCCTAGTCTGAATGTGCCTGCCCGACATATTCAAAAAACTCTCCGGCGAAGCCGAGGCGATTTGCAAATCTCCGCAGTCCAGAAACGCCGCATGCGGAGCGGGAGAATGCTTCCTCAGCATCTCATAAAAAGCCCACGGATCAGCCCTTCCAGCCGCAACGAAGGGGTGGCTCAGACAGACTTGATAAATGTCACCAGCAGCAATGAACTCCTGCGCAGAATCGACCATTCCTATAAACTCATTCCTGCCAAGCAGCGGCTTGAAATCAAGATTTGCAGAGACCGAAGGATTCGAATGCGCCACAAATTTTTCCGGGCGGATGATCCACTCCTGGGCATCATGCGAATAAACATGAAGCCGATCATAAAATGAAAAATAGAAGTCTCCATCGTATCCAATCCAACCAATAGCAGCACCATCGGGAATTCCTGAGCCTCCATTGTTTCGACGACGACGCTCCAACTCCTGTTCGAGCATCTCCCAATCCCGACCACGCAAAACAAGATCCGGTTTGCAGCCCAGGACCGAAACAGAGCCATCGCCGGGGAGGGCGGAATCCAAAAAAACAAAGCCCGGCTCCTGCTTCATCGCCCGGGCGGCTTCCACAGGTCCCTCGGCTGGGTAACGCGTCTTTGGATTCATGCTCTTGCCAAGTCATCCCAAAATTGCTGTGATTTCAAGTCTGCCGCCCGCGCCATGCTTCTCAAGCGATTCATCACTTCCCTTTTTATTGTCTCCACGCTCACCTGCCCAGCCATGGCCCAAGACGCCTCGACCGCAGAGGCTCAAGCAATCCCCGCCCCGCAGGTCACTCCAAGCGATCAGGATTTTATCAACCTGCCGAACGATCCCGCGGCTCCGACTACGGACATCATTTCCGAAACACAGATTTCTTTAACAGGAGAGGCCTTGCCTGCGACAGAATCTGACAAGGATTATGTAGATCCGAACCAGCTCATGCCCACGGACGGCGCACCCGTTCCTATCGATCCTCGCACCCTCGCCGCCGCCGGTGAAGAGCAGGAACGCAAGATCAAAATCCGCTACCAGCAGGTGCGAGCAAAAGCCGAGCAGGATTCCGATGTGGCAAGCCTTCTCGCAAAAGCCAAAACAGCGAGCACATTTGAAGGCGAACGCGCGGCCTATCGTAAATACTACGAATTACTCTTCAAAAAAATGAGGAAGCTGGACAGTTCGCTATCTAAAAAGTGCGACCTCATGGAAAAGACCTATCTCGCACGACTCGCACAGACGCGCGTGGAGCCTACGATCCCCCTCGAACCTCCTCCGAAACCAGAACCTCTCGCTAACCAACCCTAAATCCATCACATCTCACACCAAAGCCGTTGCCTGACATCCCATGACTCTTTCCAGCAAACCGGAAATGAAAATCTTCACAGGCAACGCCAATCCGGCGCTAGCCCAAGACATCTGCACCTACCTCGGAGTTCCGCTTGGCGACGCCACAGTGACTTCCTTCCCCGATGGTGAGACGTTTGTAAAAATCAACGACAACATCCGAGGACGGGATGTTTTCATCATTCAGCCCACGTGCCCGCCGACGAACCAAAACCTGATGGAACTCCTCATCATGGTGGATGCAGCGCGGCGTGCCAGTGCCGCCCGCATCACAGCAGTCCTGCCATTTTTTGGCTACGCCCGCCAGGATCGTAAAGACCAGCCACGCGTGCCGATCACAGCAAAGCTCGTTGCGAATCTCCTTGTGGCAGCAGGCGTGAACCGCGTGCTCACGATGGATCTCCACGCGCAACAATTGCAGGGCTTTTTTGACATTCCAGTGGACCACCTGCATGCCATGCCTGTGATGGTCGAGCACATCCGCTCCATGGGCATCGAGAATCTCATCGTCGTCTCGCCCGATGTCGGCGGCGTGAAAATGGCATCAGCCTACGCCACGGCACTCGGCACTCGGATCGCCATCGTCGTCAAGCAGCGCAAGAGCGCGACGGAGACCGAGGCCTCGCACATCATCGGCGAGGTGTCTGGAAAAAATATTCTCATCGTCGATGACCTCACCGAAACAGCTGGCACAATCACCAGCGCCGCAAGGATTCTCAGGAAACACGGGGCACTCGATATTTATGCTGGCATTTCCCACACCATACTGACAGATTTGGCGGTCGAGCGTTTGAGGGACTCCGATTTAAAGGAGTTGATTTCCACGAACAGCGTTCCGGCTCGTCTCACGACCGGCAGCAGAGTCACATCACTCTCCGTTGCCGAGCTTCTCGGTGAGGGGATCAGGCGCATTCACGACGACGAGTCCGTAAGTTCGCTCTTTGAAGTAAAACAAACCAAGTAAACCAAACATATGGCCAAGCAAGTCAAACTCACAGCCCGTCCCCGCTCACAAAGCGGCCGCAATGCCGTCAAGAGCGTCCGCGCCCGCGGATCCGTCCCAGCCGTCATCTACGGTCATCACACAGCACCTGCAAATCTCGAAGTTTCGCACCGCGAACTGGAAATCCTCCTCTCCCACGCCGTTGGAGAAAACATCCTCGTCGATCTGGAAATTCAAGACGGCTCGAACAAAACCAGCCAACTCTCCCTGATCCAGGAAGTGCAACGCCACACTCTTCGCCATCAGATTCTGCATGTGGACTTCCAAGCGGTGTCGATGACGGAAAAAATCTCCGCCGATATCACGATTGAGCCCGTTGGCGAAGCAGACGGCGTCAAGAATTTCGGCGGCCTGCTTGAACAAAGCATTCGCAGCATCGCCATTCGCTGCCTCCCGCAAGATCTTCCCGAAATCATCAAGGTCGATGTCAGCGCCCTAAAAGTGGGCGACTCCATCCATGTCCGTGATCTCCCGCTGCCGAAAGGCGTGGAAGCCGATGTCGATGCCGATCTCACAGTCTTCATCGTTGCCGAGCCTGCAGTAGCCACTGAAGCCGCAGCCACTACAACTGCCGCCGCTCCGGAAGTCATCAAGGAGAAGAAAACCGAAGCAGGCTCGGACAAAAAGTAATTCCCGCCGAAGTGGAATCAACCGCAGCATACCGGCTCGTAGCCTGCTTGGGCAATCCAGGCAATCAATACCAGAATACCCGCCACAATGTCGGGTTCATGGTTGGCGACGAGCTGGCACGGCGGGGAGCCACCACATTCACCTTCGACCAGAAGTGGAATTCCGACGCAGCGCGCACCGGCGGACGCACCCTCATGAAGCCGCAAACCTTCATGAATCTCAGCGGCGAAGCAGTGGGAGAGTTTTCGCGATTTTACAAAATTCCAGCTACTGAAATTATGGTCATCCTCGATGACACCTCTCTCCCACTCGGCATGCTGAGACTTCGCAAGTCTGGCAGCGCCGGCGGGCACAATGGACTGGAATCCGTTCTCGTCCATATGGGAACAGAGGCAGTCCCCCGAATCCGCGTTGGAATCGGAAAACCGGAGAGCACCCTCCATAATCACGTCCTCGGCGGATTCCGCAAAGAGGAACTTCCCCTGCTTCAGGAGTCTGTGAGCAGGGCGTCGGACGCTTTTGAATACGCCAACGCCCATGGCATCGAAGCCGCAATGAATCAATTCAACCAAAAAAACCAGGAACAATGAACAGATACGAAGCACTCCTCGCCCTCAATACGCGAGGCAAAGAAGAAACCATCAAAGACACCATCGAGCGCCTTGAAAATCTGCTCAAAGCCGAGGGAGCTGCCATCGAGCAGGTTCAGCGCCTTGAAAAACGCGAACTCGCCTACGAAACAGACCACCTCAAGAGCGCCTATTTCGTGAATTTCGTTTTTGAAGCCGCTCCGACCGCCATCGACAAACTGCGCACGAAGCTGAAGCTCGACAACGACATTCTCCTTCAAAACTATCTCAAGCTCCCTGCCAAAAAAGCTCCGGCCAAAGCCGCAGCGTAACCCCCCAACACGGAAGCCATGGCCAACGTCAACAAAGTCATCCTCATCGGAAACGTCACACGCGACCCCGAAGTCAAGTTTACCTCGAAAGGCAGCGCCGTTACGGACATTGGCCTGGCCATCAACCGCAATTACACCCTCGACAACGGCGAGAAACGCGAGGAGACGACATTTGTTGATGTCGAACTCTGGGGACGCCTCGCCGAGATAGCCGGTGAATACGCAAAAAAAGGCCGCCCGGTTTACATCGAGGGCCGTCTTCGCATGGATACATGGGAAGACAAAGCCAGCGG
>JBIKUM010000539.1:0-3340 GCA_044347585.1 Terrimicrobiaceae bacterium | reverse complement strand
GCGTAAACAAAAACTGCCGCAGGTTGGTAGCGTTCTTTTAGTTCTAAAATCGCCTTATAAAGCTTTTTCTCACCACCGAAAATTACATCATTTTCACCTACATCGGTAGTAAAACCTGTTTTATAAAGCATAGGTCCAGAAGACAAACTTCCACGACTGCCCCAGGAATTGCCAGCGCAAGCAATGGGACCATGTACTAAATGAGCAGCATCGGTAATAGGAACTAATGCTATCATCGCCCCATCAAATGCACAACCTCCTTGAGCAGCACCAGGTTGAGCTTGTTGGGTACAGGATTTATTTTTCTTTTCTCCTTGTTTTTTTTGATTATGTTCGCATCCTGATTCATTTAGCAATTCGTTAATTTTACTTTGAGTGATTTTCATTTTTATTCTCGCGCTAGATGGAATTTATTAACGTTACAAATCTTGCTGGCAATTTATCATCAAGATGATGATTTTCACTACATTAATTCAATTTAAGAAATTACTTGCGGAATATATTTACAGCCATGAGCATATATTTCTTATTTTGTGCCTAGATTGGTAAACACAAGAGAAATTGCTGTAATATTGAATAGGTGAGATGTTTCTCACAAATAATTTAGGATGAACACAGGAGATAACAAATATAATAATTCTAATTCCCCAAAAATAATCAAGTTTATATACTTAGTTGGTACTTGATTTGAGATTTACTATAAACTCCGATTAACATAATATTTGCACAGATAAACTTTCAAAAAAGATATGTATTTATCTGTATTTTCTGGGATGAGATTTTCATAACTTATGGTTTTGCAAGTAATAAGAGATAAATTATTGTATGTGGGAGAATTAAGAATAGAGAAAAAAGTTCATGTTTACGGACATAAGTTATTAGTTAGGTCAAATCCAGCACAAAATCCTTAAAAAGATTAACTTTGCTGGAACTTATGGAAAATTCATCCGTCAGGTAGAGGAAAGAAAGAAACTACATAGATTAGGAACTGGAGATGGGGAATGGGATTTGAGGTAAAATTGCCTACATCCCAATCCCCTTTGTTTATTTTCCTGGTGAGGATGGGGAAACCCCACCCTGAAAGATATTCCTAGCGAACCAAGTCGTAAGAGATATCGGTCTTACCAGCAACGTTGGTGCTGCGGTCAATTTCTTCAAAGATTGTGTTAACAACCCAGTTCAACAAGTTGATTACACCTTTGTAACCGATGGTTGCATAGCGGTGGTAGTGGTGACGGTCCATGATGGGATAACCGATTCTTACTAAAGGTACACCACAATCACGCCACAGGTACTTACCGTAGGAGTTACCGATTAACAAGTCTACGGGTTCGGTGAACAACAAGGAACGTAAGTGCCATAAGTCCTTACCACCCCAGATTTTAGCGTCTTTACCAAATTCGCTAGAATCTAACAGTGCTTGCAGTTCTTTTTCAAATACTTCGTTGGTGTTGTGAACCAAAATGTGTACAGGTTCAGCACCCATTTCTAACATGAAGCTAACAACGCTGTAAACTAGGTCAGGATCACCGTAGATAGCGAAACGCTTACCGTGTACCCAAGCATGGGAGTCGGTCATAGCGTCAACTGCACGACCACGTTCTACTTCTAATTCAGCAGGAATGGGCTTACCAGTTAGTTCGCTGAGTTTCATCAAGAATTCGTCTGTACCCTTGATACCCCAAGGACGAGCAACACAAACATCTTGCTTCCATTCCTTAGCAATGTATTCACGGGTCTTGCTCAGGGAGTAAGCTTGAAGAGCAACAGTAGCTTTAGCGTTGATGGAGTCTGCTGCATCTTCTAACTTTGTACCACCGGGGTACATATTGAATTCACCGTCGTTAGGTGCGTCAACATAATCACTGTTGTCAGATAACAAGGTGTAGTCAATGCCCATCAATTCAGCGATGCGCTTAACTTCACGGTTGTTTTCTACATAGGTGTCAAAACCGGGGATGAAGTTGATTTTGCCATTGCTGGTAGCTTTCTTCTTACCTGCGGTCAGGTTAGAAAGAATGCCCTTCATCATGTTGTCGTAACCGGTGATGTGAGAACCTACGAAGCTAGGAGTATGTGCGAAGGGTACGGGGAAATCTTGGGGAACTGAACCAGCGTTTTTAGCGTTGGTGATAAACGCACCTAAGTCATCACCGATAACTTCAGCCATACAGGTGGTGCAAACTGCGATCATCTTGGGTTTGTACAATGCGTAAGCGTTAGCCAAACCATCAATCATGTTTTGCAGACCACCGAAAACCGCAGCGTCTTCAGTCATGGAAGAAGAAACGCCGGAGAATGGTTCTTTATAGTGACGGGTTAAGTGTGTACGGAAGTAAGCAACACAACCTTGAGAACCTTGAACGAAGGGAAGAGTGCCTTCAAAACCCACAGCAGCGAACATAGCACCTAAAGGCTGACAACCTTTAGCGGGGTTAACGGTTAAAGCTTCACGAGCGAAGTTCTTTTCACGATATTCCCAGGACTTTGTCCATTCTGCAACCCGTTGAACTTCTTCGGGGGTGTGAGCGTTTTCAAATTCTTTCTTGTTTTGGAACAGTTGTTGGTATTCTGGCTGGTGGAATAGCTCAACGTGGTCCTTAATATTTTCTGGATTCTGAGGCATTTCTAGTTCTCCAAGCTTGCTGTGTGTTGTGTTTCAGTGATTTTTTGGTGGGGTAGAGGCGGGGTTTTCCCGCCGGTTTTTGGTGGAGAGTGGGGAATGTGGCTCAAAATTCAGAATGCAAAATTCAACACTGAGAATTTTTGATTTTGAATTTTGAATTCCCTACTCCCCCCTGGGGCTAAACCCCAGACTTTTCCTATCCGGCCAGGGTTGCCCCTACTCTGTTGTTACCTAGACTGCTGCTGTAGCTTTTCTTAAAGCTTTCTTTGCAGACTTGTTCCAGGGAGCGCCGATTAATCCCCAGGTTGGGCTGTTGAGTGCCAAATCCATGTCACGAGCGAAGATTGCGAATCCGTCGTAACCGTGGTAAGGACCGGAGTATTTTTATTAATGGTTTAATAGTTTGTGAATGCTTAATGTTTGTATTTAAACTGAAATTAAGTTACAATTAAGCTAAAATTACAATATACACCAAGAGAAGAGAATGATTAATATTAAATGATTAATATTAATTGGGGAGAAATCCAAATCAAACAAAGATTGATTAATTAATAGAATAGTGCCAATTATCGAGAATTTTCTAAGGAAAGATGATTTATAGCAAATTATGAAACTACAGTTAAAACCAGCAGGAATAAATCATAATGGCATATTTATTAGATACCAAACTAATAACATCTTGTAAATCCTTAAATCCTGGACATCCTGATTCAG
>JBIKUM010000534.1:0-3343 GCA_044347585.1 Terrimicrobiaceae bacterium | reverse complement strand
TCTGGTTTATTGGAAACGTATTCTGGTTATGATGTGGTGCATCTCGAGGCGTTGAGAGAAACGTTCAGAGGTTTTCCAGTTGAGTTCATTAAAGGTTCAGTTCCTGACAGCTTGTCACGCGTTCACATAGATTCGGTTGCATTTCTGTCCATTGACATGAACATGGCCGCGCCGGAAATCGCTGCCGCCAATTTCTTTTGGGATCGGATTTCATCGGGAGGCGTGGTTTTACTGGATGACTATGGCTTCCATGCCCACGCAGCACAGCGTAAGGCATTTGATGAATTCGCTGTAGAGAAGAAGGTACGGATTTTCTCGCTGCCGACGGGACAAGGCGTCATCATAAAACCCTGAATATCATAAAACTCACTTCCTTTGTCTTGTGCACCACGGAAGTGTTTTTAACCTTTTGTACAAATCCAAATCCCCTCCGACATCCCCTCGTCTCTCCAACTCGACCTAATGGTTTGAACATGCTCAAAGTGTGACTGGAAGATGTTCATCCAGAATTCCCTGCTGTTGTTCCAATAGCTCTGCCCATCCCTGGCTATCCAACCCATATCCGTGTTGTCAATTGATACCGGAACCAGGTGAAACCCCAAAGCAGTTGATTTGCAACTGCGCCTCAGGGAAGTCAAGGACTTTCGCAATCCTTTCAAGGTAAAATGCTCCAAGGATCCGATAGAATAATGAAAGTCAAAGAACGCGTCCTCAAAAGGCATGGTTTCGCATACGTCACCTAAAAAGATCCGGTCATTCCTCACCCCTTTATCCAAGGCCCTTTGAACGAGCAATTCTGAAATGTCAATTCCGTAAACATCCAATCCCTCGAACTTATCAAGTGCGAGAATGTTCACCCCGGTCCCGCAAGCGATGTCCAATGCTTTGCCTTCACGGAACTGAAAGAAACACTCCAATTCGATCCACGCATTCGATTGTCCCCACGTTTCGAGTCGTTGTAACATCTCTTCGGACCAATAAACCTCGAGCTCTTGCTGCACTGGGGTATCACCATGAAAAATGGTTGCTCCTCTCTTTTCATTCGCGATGGCGGCTTTAACAGAAGCAAGGGCCGACCAAATCGCGGGGGGGGATGAAATAGCGAACGCGGTCTTTTAACTTATTCATAACAAGTTACCGATGATGTCGTTGCTAATTGATTCCTCTTTTGTATTATAAAATGGAAGTCCACTTTGGAAGTTGTGAACCTTTTGACCATTCACTGTCTTATTCGGTCCCCCACCTCCTTCGTTGAATTTTGCTCTGACGAAACCCTCTTCCAAGCTTGGGTTCGGCAAGGAAGGAACCCATTTATCACTACGCACAAAAAAGGCATTGTTTCCTGCAGAATTGCACCCGATGAAAACGTACCCCTTCTGCAATGCGAGCTGATGCAACGAAGCCAATCCGGCGCCCCAATACTGATGCATTCCTTCTTTGTTTCTCCAAACGAAATTCGTCGAATAGGGGATGGTGATCGGGGAAAGTTCAAAAACTGAGTTATACTCCAAAATCAAGATGACCGGTTTGATGGACTCAATTTGCTTAAATACCCAATAGTCCATCCCGTCTATATCGACACTCAGCACTCCAATCTCCGGAGAAAATCCCCGACCAAGGAACTTGGCGATGAGCTGCTCTATGTTCTCGGCGGTTATAAATGCGCACAGGAACTGAACGTCATTTCTCCAAGCCACAGAATCGTGTCTACTGAATTTCTCGAAGTTGCGTTTATCACCATCGATGATCAAGCCGCTCCAGTTGTTTAGAATGGCGAGAAGCCGTGTATTTGACTCTTGATAGTCTTCTACACCGAATTCTATAAAGGTCTTGTGTGGAATATCCAACACGTGAATGAGGTATTGAATGATTCCATCTTCCCCCCACTGAGAGAAAACCTGGAACTCTACTTCGCTTAAATTCGATATCGACTCAAGATGTTTGTTTTGACTTGCCTGAATCTGTCCCAAGTTAACCTTATGGGACTTTAGATCGTTCGTCGAATTGCCCCTCCGACCGCCAGGCTCATACGACCTACGCAGAAGCGAAATGAGCTTTTTGATTTTTCTAACCATTTCTGCCGAATAATTAATTAAGAAGAAGATTCACCTTACCAGACATAGCACCATTTGGTAGCGCCCTCAATCGTCAATCGTTTTAATCCAATTGATGGTTCGTTCCACTCCTTCCACAAGTGAGGTTTTAAACTGAAAATCACAAAGAAGCTCTGGGACTTGACTAGCGACCAAACAGTTGGGGGAGCCGGGCATTCCCGTGCCTGTAAATTCAACTTCATTCTTCGTCCGTAAGTAGTGCTTTGCCACCATTTCTACGACATCCTTAATGCGCGTGGGCACTCCGGTTCCAATGTCAATTATGCCAACACCCTTCCACGGTTTGTTCAAAAGCCAAACAATGGCATCGACGACATCATCGACATACACGTAATCCCTTAGCTCTTCTCCCGTTCCGAATGCCTGAATTTTCCCATCGGAAGTCATCTTCTTTGCCATCTCCCAGAACAACTGTTTTCTCAATCCGGGGCCATAAACGGAGAATGGTCTTACAGCAAGTGATTCAATCCCGAACAAAGATTGATATTGCTCGCAAAGTAGCTCCCCGATTCGCTTATTCCATCCATAAGGCGAAACAGGTGAAAGCACTGAGCGTTGGTCATAACTCTCTCCATACACAGCAGCGGAAGAAAAATACACATGTTTGCACTTGCGCTGGCTCATCTTGATGGCCTCTAGGACATTCAGGGTTAATGTGCAATTGAGTTCAAAATCCAACAACGGGGTCTTGAGTGAACGGGCAACCTCCCCAGAACCGCTCGCATTGATGCAAATGTCATATTGTCTCGCCCACATACTTGCATTCTGGTGAAGTTGTATGTCTGAGACTTGGAAGTAAGCTTGGATTTGAACCCATGATGAAGCACCCAAATCACAACCCGTGACATGGTAGCCGAGATCCATGAACCTCTGCGCCAAGTGGCTCCCAATAAATCCATTGCAACCAACCAATAATACATTCATGCCTGCAAAGTTGGCGAAACACGAGCGAACCTTTCATTCTGCCCGCCTAGCGTGAGGTTAATTGCTTTTTGAAGTACCGCCCGATTTGAGCGATGATGAAAGGAACCACTTGGATATTCAATCGACCAATCCGCTTGCGCTGTGAAATCCTTTTGAATCGTTCGATGCGAGCATACCTCCCAAAGAGCTGAAAATACGAAGAATTACATCCTTCCAGCTCAAAATGAGCTTTGATGAATGCCGATGCGGTGCCCCCGATCCTTTTCAGTTCTGAACGGTTCGAATCGAGCGATTGAATATGCCTA
>JBIKUM010000409.1:0-3343 GCA_044347585.1 Terrimicrobiaceae bacterium | reverse complement strand
GACCGTCCGGACGGCCTGGGGGCTCAGCAGCGGGAAAATATCCCGGTCGAACGTGCGCGACAGATGATCGAGCTGCTCCTCGTCCAGCTCGTCCATGGACTGCCGCAGCACGCCCTCGGCCCGGAGGCTCTTCTCCAGGTCCGCCAGGCAGGCCGCGCTCTCGCGGTTCATCAGCCGCACCTCGCGGGAAATCGCGGCCAGCTGCGCCGCGGGAGTCAGGCCGGCCGGATCATCCCCGGGCATCCCCGCCTCCAGCTGCCGCAGCAGGCCGCCCACGCGCACCATGTAGAATTCATCCAGGTTCGAGGCCGTGATGGCCAGGAATTTCAGCCGGTCCAGCACGGGAACGGACGGATCGCGCGCCTCCTCCAGCACCCGCCGGTTGAAGGCCAGCCAGCTTAACTCGCGATTCAGGAAGACCGACCTCGCCATGACTCCTCCTAACGGATCCCGGGCATCACCGTGGGCCGCAGCGTCACGCGCAGGCCGAACACGGTCTCGAACAGGTCGCCTTTCGTCTCCAGCGCCACCCGCTCCAGAGACAGGTCACCCACATCCTCCACGCCCAGTGAGAGTTCGTCCGCCGACTTGATGAAGCCCGCGATGCGGATCCGCTGCGAATGGCTGCGGTCCAGCGCGTCGGCCACCCGCAGGATGGCCGCCAGCTGAAGCACCAGCGCCCTCTGGGTCCGGTCCAGCCGGGAAAACTCGGGGTGCGCGGGCGCGGGCGGAGACCGGCGGTGGTAGCGGGCGATGACGGCGATCAGAGCTGTTTCCTTGGTGGTGAGCCCGAACAACTCGCTGCTGGCGATCAGATAGGCGGAATGCTTGTGGTGGCTGCGGCTGCTGACGAAGGCGCCGATGTCATGCAGGATCCCGGCGGTCCGCAGCAGCACTTCGTGCTTCGCCTCGAGGCGGAAGTCGGAGGCCAGCTCCCGGAATATCCGCAGCGCCAGGTCCGTCACGTGCAGGGCATGGGCCCGGTCGAAATTATATTTTTCACCCAACGCCAGCGCGGAGCGCAGCACCTGTTCCGTGAAATGGGGCGACCACGCCCCGAGCGACACCTCGTCGAACAGCAGGCCCAGGCGCAGGTCGATGCGCGCCAAGGTCACCTTCTTCACGCGGAAGGCCTTGGCCAGACTAAGGTAGGCCATGAGGGCAGGCCCCGCGGCCGCCGCCTCCTGCGATGAAAGCGAATAATCGCGCATCAGCCGATTCTGGGAAAGGGAGGCAATGGACCGGGCCTTTTCGAAGTCCTTGACGTCCACGGCGTAGTCGAACTGCCGGTCGGAGTCGGGCGACCCGGCGGGACGGAGGGCGCCGAAGAGCGCGGCCGGAAGATCGCCCACCACCGCCACCAGGCGGGGGACGCGTTTGACCGGAACCGTCTTGCGGATCTGGTCGAGCGTGCGGCCGATCTGGCGGGTCAGCGCCTCCTCGGTGTGGGCATCGGACTCCTCATCAGTTTCGAGCGCCTCGCGCACCCGGAGCGAGCCCAGGCGATAAGTCTCGGAACAAGTCACGAATCCATCCTGGATGAGGAGGAGCTTGGTGCCCCCGCCGCCCACCTCGGCCACCAGCACGTCGCCTCGGTGCATGAAGGGCTCGTCGCCCAGCAGGCGGTGGAGGGCGGTGTAGGTGAGGCGATGCACCTCGGACTCTTCGATGGCCTCCAGGGCGATGCCGGTGGCGATGAAGACGCGGTCGATGAACGTGTCACGGTTCTGCGCCTCGCGAAGCGCGCTGGTGCCGACGGCCCGGATGACCGGCGGGGCGGAGCCGTTGGTGTTCTCCTCGACCTTCTGGCGGAAGTCGCGCAGGATCTGCACGCAGGCAGCGGTGGTTTCGGGACTGATGCTGCCATTGGTGAACGCATCGCTGCCGAGGGAGACGGCGCGGTAGAAGGAGTCGATCACCCGCACCTCGCCATCGTGGCGCAGTTCGGCGATATCCATGCGGATGGCGCCGGAGCCCACGTCGATGGCCGCGACCAGGCGGCGGGAATACGCCTTCACGAAGCCTCCGAGGCCATGGCGGCCGCTCCCATCGCAGTGGCGTCCCCCCCGAGCGAGGCCGCCACCACGCGCAAACCGTCGGTGAAAATCGGAAGGCCGCGATCGCGAATCGCACCCGACACCTCGTCCACGTAGAGGTCGGGGAACTCCTCGGTCAGCCCGCCGCCGAGAAGGATCGTGTCGGGGGCCATGAGGTGGACCGCGCCGGCGATGCCGTAGCCCAGCCAGCGGGCCGCTCGCCGCACGATTTTATCCACGATCTTGTCGCCCTTGCGAATGGACTCGGACAGTTCGCCGCTGCGGATTTTGGAGATATCTCCGCCCACGAGCGCCAGCAGGCAGGGAGCCTCGCCCCGCAGCGCGGCCTGCGCCGCCTGGCCGGCAATGGCAAGACGGCTGGCCACCGTTTCCAGGCAGCCGCGCTTGCCGCAGCCGCAGAACAGGCCGTCGGGATCGACCGGAAGATGGCCGATTTCCATGGCCGACCCGGTCTTGCCGCGGATCAGCCTGCCTTCGTAGACACAGGCGCCGCCGATGCCGGTTCCGGGAAAGACGCCAAGGACGCAGCGCGACTTGCGGGCGGCGCCGAACTTGTATTCGCCGTAGGTGCCGGCGTCGACATCGTTGGCGATCACGACCGGAACCTTGAGCCGGGCGCGAAGGCGTTCGACCACCTTGAGCTTGCGCCAACCGAGATTGGGAGCGTCCAGCAGGACCCCCTTGTCGAGATCGAGCATGCCGGCGAGGCCGATTCCGACGCCGGCGAGGGACTCGGGGGAAACCTTGGCTTCGACCAGCGCCTCGCGGATGACTTCCGTCATGCGAACGATGGGATCCGCCGCCCGATTCTCGGGCTGGGTCCTGCGTTTCCGGCGGCCAAGCAGGCGGAACCCCTCGTCGAACACGCAGGCGACGGATTTGGTGCCGCCGACATCCAATCCCACCCAGCATTTGCGTTTTTGCTGTTTCGTGCCCATAAAATCTCCTCAGAAATCATTTTTGTTCCGCTATCGTAGGACGAACTTCGTAAAATGTCAGCTACCAATGCGTTAGAGATTTGTTAAGGGGCGCATTGCAGTTTAGTCGGGATCGACAGGTCCAATCTGGAGTCGGCCGTCCCCGGCCGTAAGCGACTTTGCGTGGCAGCCCCCCTGCCGGCCTCCAGAGAAGACTTTCCACGGTGGAACACGGCGAACGGAAGACACGGCTCCAACATCCGCGAGTTGTTCCCTTCGGGCATAATCGCGACTTCCAAACGAAATAGCAAATGAGTTTCTTTGTGGGGAAGCCCCACGCCCCCGATTCTTTTCTTAACAGTGTTACTC
>JBIKUM010000575.1:0-3358 GCA_044347585.1 Terrimicrobiaceae bacterium | reverse complement strand
TGCGCCGCGCGTCTTGGCGGCTGATTGTATTAGGAAGTGTCGTATAGTTCTGATGCGGAATTACAACGTGCAAAGGAGGTGTACCGCGATTCCATTTGGTGTTTCGGTAGCGATGTTCGAACTCGGCGATACTCGCATTCGCAAAATGGGCAACTCCATCGGCATATCGATAAAAAGTTTCATACATTTTTTCCCATTGCGTATCTTCTACCGCATCATGGGGTAATAAAACATGTCTCGTGACAACTAGTTTCGCGCGCGATGCCCAGTATCTGAGTCTTTTTTCCACTTCCTGAATCATTGAATCAGATAGTCCGAATTGTGGCCCCTTTTCCAGGCCCTCGAAATAAGCAGCTTCGATTGGAAATGTTAGATGCTCTGGGAAGTGAAGGTGGATAACATCAAACTCCCCTTTCATATCCCAAAAGTCATCGCTACTGTGATGGATTTGGCAATGTTCCGCTAATTCCGTATTGAGATCGATTAAAAAACGATTCTCTGGCATAGGGATTTGTGCGACAAGGATTTTCATAGTGCTCAAGATTTAATTAATGAAACGGTTTTGTGATGGTAGTTAATTTTCTAACTATTTAGGCTAAAAGGAAATGCTCTGCTACATCTGTACCCGGGATGTGCTCAAGCGAGATCTCATCGTAGTTTGAGAAAAGATATTTGGTCCTGATTTCAAATAGTCGGTACTTCTGGCAAAACCTTAAATTCTAGTGGCAACGAAGGCGGGTGATTCGGTCACGCAGATCGGAATAGGCTACGGCTTCGCCGTTTTGACATCAGCCATGACGTATGAAGCGGTAGCCAAACACTCCATTCGTCAAGTTGAACGGGATCGGACTCAAGGGATTTAAGAATAAACTGGGAAAGTTGCTTGCCATCGAAAAAAGGTGATGACGTGAATTCCGCACTGCTGGCGACGTCTCTCACCCATGCCCCTAACGGGCCATGGAGCCAATTTCGAAATGGGGCATTGAATCCAGTCTTTTTCTTTTTTAGGCGAATCTCGTCGGGAAGAATTCCCCGCATCGCTTCGCGTAGGATTCTTTTCGTGTATCCATTACCAATACGGGACTCCAGCGGAAGTGAGAAAACCGTCTCAACAAAGCGGTAGTCTAGGAATGGAAACCTAGATTCAACTCCGTTCGCCATGGAGCAGCGATCATACTGATGTAAAAGGTACGGCAAGGGGTGAGAGAAAAATTGACGATAGAGACATCGCGACAGAGAATCACTTGTCGCGAATCGCGATCGTTCTAGCGGAACAGACGAGGCCTCTTCTGGTTTGTCTGCTCGAAATTTACCCATAATCCGAGACTTGACATTCGACGCGAATTCCCGACCTAATTGCCGAAAATCGTTCCATATCCATTGCCGGCCCTCTTCGTATAGATTGCCATAGGTATGGTAAAGATCTCGCATCCACAAATATTTATGAAGCTGAAATGCTCCGCGAAGTGCATCAGCTCCGATGTAGTAGCCTCCTAGGGATTCATCGGGCCCCATGCCATCGAGTGTTACGCGAATCCCCGAATTTTGAATGTAGCGATAAAGTTTCCAAATTGGATAAAAAGCAAGGCAGGGCATCGGACCGTCACATGAAAGAAGCGATTCCTCTAGCAGTTCAGGGGTTGGGGGAGAGATTACATGGGTGTCTAGTTGCTTTCCAAAACTCTGAACCAGTGCTGCGGCGGCTTCACGTTCGTCTTGGCTGGTACCAGGAAACGCCGCGTTGAAGCTTTGGTGCGAAAAGTTCTGAGAACGTGTTTTCGTAGAGGGAAAACGATTTAAAACGGAAACGATCGAACCGCTATCGATACCACCCGATAGACAAGTTGCAACTGGAACATCGCTTCGTAGCCTAATGTGGCAGGCATCAACGACCAGGGAACGAATCAACTCACATTGCTCGGAGAATGTCTTGGGTACATCAACCTGTGATAGATGGTACCAGCGTTCGGGATGGCGTTCGCAACCATCAGCAAGCTCGATAAGATGTCCGGCGGGAATTGAGTAGACATCTTGTAGGTAGGACGTCTCTCCTAGGTCTCGATGCCCTATTTTGTGTAGGTACTGAGGATTTATGGCATACTGGTAATCGGTAATGGCATCGATAGCTTTAGCTTCTGAAGCAAAGACTAACCGCTTTTTGTATTTGGTGTAGTAGAGCGGTTTAACCCCAAAACGGTCTCGGCACAGCACTAGGCTGTTGGTCCGCGTATCAAGAATAGCGAAGGCCCACATTCCATTGAGTTTCGGAAGCAGGTTTTTTCCCCATAGTTGCCAGCCATAGAGCAACACTTCGGTGTCGGTTTTCGTTTGAAACCTTACTCCGGAATTTTCTAATTCACGAGTAAGTTCTGTAAAGTTATAGATCTCTCCGTTGAAGACGATGATGTACCGACCATCGCGCGATGTCATCGGTTGACTGCCAGCGTCGCTGAGGTCAAGAATCGATAAGCGCGTATGAGTGAGTCCGATTCTCCGATTCGGGGAAATGTAGGTCCCTTTTCCATTAGGGCCTCGGTGCGCGAGAAATCGAGCGAGGTTATCGAGTTCTCGCTGTTCTATTAAATTGCCATCGAAGGCAAAAAAACCACCTATGCCGCACATGCTAAGTAATCGTTTTACCAAAGCTTAAGAGGCTGTAATCTTGAAAGCTTTGTTCAGATAGACGCTGGATACCATTTTCGTTTTTCAATAGAGCAGCGTCGATCGCCTCGGATATCCGAGAAATGTGCTTATCAATGCTAAAATATTGTGTGATTCGGGTTCGCGCAGATTCCCCCATCCGCTCACAAAGTTTTCGGTTTTTCAGCAGCTCCACCATGCGTTTTCCCATGAAATTAACATCGGCTTCATCGACAAGAAAACCGGTGACCCCATCGACAACTACGTCATTTATGCCTGCATGTTTTGTTGAAATGACAGGTAGTCCAGCCGCGGATGCTTCAAGAATCGTATTGGGTGTTCCTTCGGCATCTCTGTAGGTGGGGGTGATAGAGTGTTGTGCGAAGCAACAATTGCGAGAAAAGAGGTCTGCGACCTCGGCATGCGGTACAGCCCCTAGAAAGTCTACATGTCGATCTAAATTCCAGACGCGAGCAAGGGTTTTGCAGGTCTCGAGTAGTTCACCGGTACCTGCCATTTGTAGTTTCGCTTCTGGAACATGGTTTAACGCTTCCTTAAAAGCCATGAGAACTAGGTAATTGGCTTTGATATCTGTAAATCTTCCTACGGAGAGGATGGATGGTCGGTAGTCAGGGCGAATGTCGAAGAATTTCTCACGTGGTCCATAGGGGTTATAAATGATTTTGTTTGCAGGACAGCCCAGCGAGATTAAGCGTTG
>JBIKUM010000321.1:0-3358 GCA_044347585.1 Terrimicrobiaceae bacterium | reverse complement strand
GCCTCGGTGTGGCCAGCGCGGCGCAGAACACCGCCAGCCTTGGCTTGGAGGGGAAATACATGGCCGGGTTGCACGAGATCGGAGGGCTGTGCCTTGGGGTTGGCGAGAAGACGGATTGTGGCCGCGCGGTCTTTCACGCTGATGCCTGTGGTCACGCCCTTAGCGGCATCCACCGAGACGGTGAAATCGGTTTTAAAAAATTCTCGGTTCTGTGCAACCATTCGCTGAAGGCCGAGGCTGGCAGCGCGCTCCTCAGTGACGGGTGCGCAGATGAGACCGCGGCCAAACTGTGCCATGAAGTTGATGGCTGTGGGAGTGACTTTGGCGGCGGCCATGAGGAGATCGCCCTCGTTCTCGCGGTCGGCGTCATCGGTAACAATCACCATGCGTCCTCGACGGATGTCGGCAATGACTTCTGGAATCGGATCGAATGGTGTTTTCATGTGTGAAATCGATAGCACAAGGCTCTCGAGCGGGGAAGATCAGCGCGCTTGGGATAGGACAAGTTTCAGAATTTCCTGCTGGGTGATTGCCATTTTTTCAGCTTCGGGCGGAGTGAGGTCGTCGAAGCCAGAGAGGTGCAGGAGGCCGTGGATGATGTAGAGGGCGAGCTCCTGGGTTGTGCTATGGCCGAACTCGGGAGCGCGTGCGGCAGCGATGTGAGCGCAGACAAGAATCTCGCCGTAGGGAAATGTGATGACATCCGTCGCGCCTGGTATGTTCAGAAAGTCGCGGTGGACTTTCGCCATGGCGCGGGAGCCAAGGATGCTGATCTCGACACCCGACAGAGCAGCCAGTTCGGCGTTGTTTTTTTTTGCAAGAGCGAGGCAGTAGGGAGTGGCTGCAGATGACAAGCGCTCCAGAAGCTCGCGATCGTAGGGGACGGAGCGGACGTTGTGGGCAATCGATGTCTTCAGCAACAGCGGGCTCACGCGGCGGATTTTTGTTCGCGTTTTTCCGGTGCGGAGCGTTCCTCGCGTTTCGGATAGGCGATGCGGGCGTGGAGCATGTTGACGAGCGAGAAGCGGAAGCTGTCGGCGATCTTCCAAATCTCGGCAATTGTCAATGGCGCCTCGTCGAGTTGTCCCTCGTCGAGGCGGGCTTTAATGATATTGCGAATGAGGTCGTCGATGCGTTGTGGCGTGGGGCGGTCGAGGCTGCGCGAGGCGCTTTCGATCGAGTCGGCGAGGCTGACGATCGCGGCCTCCTTCGTCTGAGGGCGCGGGCCAGGGTAGCGGAAACTCTCCTCGCTCACTTCAGGAATGTCCTCCTCGCGCATGTTCATGATTTTTCCGCCAAGGCGGGCATCCTCCTGCTGCTGGAGTGCACGCTGGTAGAAATACGAGACCAAGGAAGTGCCATGGTGCTGACTGATCACATCAATAATCTCCGCGTTGAGTTTGTTTTTGAGGGCGAGGTCCACGCCCTCTTTCACATGGGAAATGATGATTAGCGCGCTCATTGTGGGAGTGAGATCGTCGTGGGGATTTGCCCCGTGAGGGATGTTTTCGGTGAAGTAGTGGGGCTTGATAACCTTGCCGATGTCGTGAAAATACGATGCGACACGGCAGATTGTGGGATTCGCCCCGACGACTTCGGCGGCGGCCTCCGAGAGGTTCGCAACGGCGAGGCTGTGATGGTAAGTGCCCGGCGCCTCAAGGCTCAGGCGCTTGAGAAGCGGGTGGTTCAGGTCGCTCATCTCAAGCCACGAGATGTCGGTGGTGATTTTGAAAACATGCTCCAGCATGGGCAGGATGCCACTGACCACGATTGCCGTGGCGATACCTGTGGCGAAGGCCGCCAAGCTCTGCCATCCGATCATGGCCCAGTCAGTCTGCGAAGGGACCTCCCAAATCACCGGGCCGATCTGGCCGAACGCGGCGGCGAGAATCCAAGTAGCGAGACCCACATAGACGCCAGCCCGCACGAGGCGACTGCGGCGACGGACCTGAAGAGTGACGAAAACACCGATGAAGCCGGTGATCAGCGAAATCACCAAAAACACTGGGTCGATGCGGCCAACAAGGAGCGAGCCCCAGAGGCTCGAGAAAACGGCTGCGTAAAGGCCATGGTTCCGGCCGAGCAGCACCGACAGCACAAGCGGCGCGAAGGCGTAGGGAATCAGAAGCGGCGCGAGTTGGAGATCGAGGGCTCCCGAAGCCGCCTGGCTGAGCAGGATTTTAATGACGGCCAACTGCGTCAGAAGGGTTCCCAGCACGAGGCAGAGCAGTGAATTTTGTCGAAATGTCTGGGGATGGTTGATCCAGAGTTGCGCGACGGCTGTTGCGAAAATGAGCAGGCAGAGAAGGAACTTTTTGGCGGGCTCATCCTGCTGGCCGGTGAAAATCAGCGCCGCGAGGCCGAAAACAAACGAGGCAAGTAGGACAGCACGGATCGGCCAGCCATTTTGAAGGGCCGAAAGAAAATCGCTTTCCTCGACCTGACGGCGCCGCTTGCTCGAGGAAAGCCCCTTCCAGACGAGTCGCCAGCGTTTGAAAATTCCGAACATTTTAGATTCTGCTTTCCCGTGAGCCCCGGTGGTTCTTGTAGGCGAGGATCACTGCTTGGACGAGCGGGTGCCGCACGACATCCTTCTCAGTGAAAAAGTGCATTCCGATCCCATCCACATCGCGGAGGGCGGCGACGGCTTCCACAAGGCCGCTGAGTTTGTTTCGTGGAAGATCGATCTGGGTGACATCCCCCGTCACCACGCAGCGGGAGCCAAGGCCGAGGCGGGTAAGGAACATGAGCATCTGCTCGGCGGTGGTGTTTTGGGCCTCGTCGAGGATGACGAAAGATCCGCTCAGGGTGCGTCCTCGCATGTAGGCCAGCGGGGCAATTTCGATGATGTTTTTATCCATGAGCTTCTGCAGCTCATCCGGCTCCAGAAGGTCGTGCAGCGCGTCATAAAGAGGCCTCAAGTAGGGGAGGATTTTTTCCTGAAGGTCACCGGGAAGGAAACCCAGAGCCTCGCCGGCTTCGACAGCCGGACGCGTGAGGATGAGTCGCTTAACTTTTTCCTGCTTAAGGGCGGCAACGGCAGATGCCACAGCGAGGTAGGTTTTTCCTGTTCCGGCCGGGCCGACTCCGAAAGTGATGTCGTGCGACTGGATAGCTTGAACATAGGTTTTTTGTCCTGCGGTGCGCGGGACGACCGGCGGCTTGCGGGGCGAACACTGGATGCGGGTATCGATGAGGCTGGAGAGGGATTCGGCGGAGCCATTGCCGGTTGAGGCCTCCAAGGCATGGTCGAACTCCTGGCGGTGGATCGTGATGCCCTTCTTCACAGCGCTGTGGAGCTGCTCGAAAGTATCGCGGGCGCGCTCCACGGCCGCTTTTTCCCCTTCGACGCGAATCC